>JAHJDK010000130.1 GCA_018812505.1 Nanobdellota archaeon
CAGAAACGAACATCTCAACTAACACTTCAGTAAATAATTTAACAAACAAAACAATACTAAACAAAGAAGAATATGTTCTAGGAGAAACAGTCTTAATAAACTTATCAAACTATAACTTCACAAGACTAAGAATAATTTTTGAGAATCAAATATACACTTTTTTAGGAGAAGAAAAAACAGCTAAATTCATACCTAAAAAAACAGGGAATTACACTTTATTAATAACTCTGCAAGACATAGAAATAAACAAAAATTTCAAAGTTATGTCTAACATTACAAGCAATACAAATACTACAAATTCTGAGACTCAAAACCAAACAATATTTGGTATACGAATCCAAGAAAATGTATCATTAGAACAACTGAACAAATCTACTAATCTGGAACTATACACTGAATATCCAGACACAGTAAAAAAAGGAATGGAAATACCAATAAGAATAATATTATGGGCAACAAAAAATGACACGTACAACATAACAGTAGAACAAACAATACCTATAAACTGGAAGATAGTTAGCATACCAGAGTGGGCATCCATAAATGAGAACACAACAAAATTCTTTATAGGAAAAATAGAATCCAACAAGCTGTACTCATTCAACTACACACTTAAATCATCAAATGAAACAACAATAGAAGAATTAAAAACACATCTCAGCTATATAGACAAACTCAATTTAACAAGCAAAGAATACAATAACACAATAAACCTGACAGAAAATGGATCCTACTTTGATATAGAACTAGATTTATACACTGGAAATCAGGAAGTAACCAGAGATATAAAAGAAGGAGTAACCTACAAAGGAGAAATAAGAATAAAGAATTTGGGAGAGTCAGTCACTAATTTTGAAACATACTTTGACTGGGACTACGATGAAGAACTGATAAAACTAACAAGCAACGAAAAAGAATGCAAGATAAATACGGACCAAGGAAAATACTTAAGATGTGAGTTCAAGACTTTCATGGAAAATGAGACAAAAACAGTTGATATAAAAGTATTAGCATTAAAAGAAGGAAGTCAATTTGCAGAAACAATAACAAGATATGATCCGCCAATAAATCTTAATAAAATCTTTAACGCAATAAAAAATTTCTTCGCAAAAATCTTTGATTCAATAGGAGGAGGATTGACAGGACAAGTTGTCAGAGAAATACCCGAATCAAATGATAAAGAAATAATAGATGTAAACTTGGAGGAAACAACTAAACAGGAAGTAGATGAACAACCAAAACCGAAAATAGAAATAGGAACAGAAACAGATAAAGAAGAAATAAACCTACCTCCGAGAGTAAATCTCAAACAACTGCCAAATTTTGTAACCGGAAACATTGTTCTAGATGCAAGTGAAACAACAGATTATGAAGGAGACCTGCTGAATTACAAATTCTTGCTGTCAAAAGATGAAACATTTGAAAACCCAAACATTCTGTGCTTTGGAGAGTCACCAACATGTAATTGGAATACAGAAGTATCAGATTGTGTCTACTGCTACATACAATTAGTAGTGCTAGATGGAAAGGATGAATCCTACTCAAAAATAATGAGAACCTTCAGGCTGGAACAAGAAGAAAAACCTCAAGACATCAAAGAAAACGCAACTGAAGAAGCACAAGAAACAACCACTAAAAAGAAGAAAAAAGGAAGCGGAACAACACAAACAATTATTGAAAAGAAATATGATATTTTCAGTGACCCAACAAAAACTTGGATAACAACAAAAGAAAAATTATTTTTCAAGACAACCACTGCTAAAGAGAATCAAACAGTTAAGGTATTTGGAAAAAACAACACCCTTCAAAACTATACTGCAACAATAATAAGCGAAACTTTTGAAGGCAAAAAAAGTGTTATCTTAGAATTCACAAATTCAAAAAAAATAGCTAGAATAGAAATCAGGAACCTTGAGCCAGACACAGAGATAGAGATAGGCATAGAAGAAGAGCTAGAAAATGTTAGTTTGTTCGGAAGAGAAAGCAAAACATCCTTTGCATTAGATCCAACAAGAATGAACTTCACAAGCGCAGATATAACTATAGAAGCAACAGGTGAAGAATTATGGAAATGTAAGGATTGGAATTTCACAGAACAAAAATGTTATGGCTCTTGGCAGAAAATAATGGATATAAAACCAGGACAAAATTATACCTTAACACTAACACCAGAGGACCCAGGATACACAGAAACAGGACTGGCAACCGTGAACACAAACAAGAGCATATATCACTTAAATGAAGAAGCAGAAATAAAAATAGCTGTATTAGACAGAGAAGGATTCCTAGTAAAAAATGCTAATGTAACACTAGAAATTACTGATCCGCATAACAATTTAACAATTTTCTCAACCGATTCAGAAACAATAATGGAAGAAGAAAGAGGAATCTACATTACTTACTACAACAAAACATCAAATAATGGAACCTACAACTTATTCATAACTGCAAAAGGCGAAAACGTTGACAGCAACATGAGTTCCTTTTTTGTGGTGTCAGAATATTACGAGTATGACATACTTAGAGAAGTTCCAATATCAATAGACCCATTTAGCGGACCATTCAATTCGACAATAAAAATAATATCCTATACAAATGCCACTGAATTCAACCTCACAGAAAAGATACCTGTCAACTTCACAATAAAAAACTCTGGAGGCGCAATAGTTGTGGAGAACAAACTGAAAAAAGAGTTAACATGGATTGGCCTGACAAATAATTCAATAGTAACATACTATGTGCAAGCACCACTAATTACTCCTGAACTTTGGGAATTAGGACAAGCAGTTATACTATCTTCTCTTGACGAATTCATAGAAGTAAAGCCATGGTATTTGGCAGCAGACCCACTAGGAGAATCAAGGCCAACAACTTTTACAGATGGAAGCAACATAGGAAGCAACGAAGAATATGCATACGATGAAAATTTTGGAACATCAGCATCGCTAGACATAGATGCCAATGCAAATCCTGCTTATGTCGTATACACAACTTTTAATATTTCAGGAATAAACAGTCAAAGTATGCTAAACTCATTTAGCATAACATACTCTGCTGCAACAACAGGAACTTTTGACCCTACACCAGATACATGGTACTTGGAATACTCCACGAACACAGGTTCCTCATGGACTGTTTGCAGCTCTGGAACTACTTCCTTATCAAAACAGAATATAACTTGTAATCCTTCATTCAGTAGTTGGACAATACAAGATTTTGCAGATAACTTTCAAGTGAGAGCAGGAGGAGAAAAGAATGGAGGTCCAGATGCTGTAACTTTAGAATTGTATGAAACCTGGGCAATGCTAAACTACACTCCACCCAATATTGCACCAACACCTTTGTCTGTAAATAAGAACTCTAGCTCGATATATGTAAATGATACAGTCACTTTTAATGCTACATGGATTGATAGTGATGATGAATCGCTAGATAGCTGGTGGTTCAGTTGGAATATCACAGGAACCTGGGAGAACTTAACAGCATACAGTTTTACAAGTAACAATTTGTCAAGTGTTAGCATGCTCATCAACGCAACTACTGGAACCATAGTTGAGTGGAGATTCTATGCAAATGACACTAGAGGAGGATTAAATTATACAACAGTACAATCGTTTACAGTACTAGGAGCCGACACAACAGCTCCAACAATCGATAATGAGTCAGTAACACCAACATTTGGAGTGTCAGGAACACAATTTAATATTACAGCAGATGTTGTGGACGATCAAACCATACAAGACATTTGGGCTGAAGTGATGCTTGCAAATGGCTTAATGCAAAATTATAGCATGAACATTGTTTTAGGAAATGAATATAGCTGCATATACAACAGCACTTCAGGAGGAAATCTCTCATTTGTAATATATGCTAGTGACGGAACAAACGATAATATTTCAGCAACTAGACAATACTTCAATGTCACAGCAAATATCACAACTACAAAGAATTATTACGCGAGAGGGGATTCTGTGATTATAACAGGAATAGGATTTTATCCTGGAAGCACAATCAATCTTGATATAATACATTCATCAGGAGTCTCAGTCGATAATTATCCTACTACTACAGTCTCAGATGAAAATGGTGTTTTCACATATAGTTGGGATATTTCTTCATCATTAGATTTCAAAGTTGGAAATTATACCATAACAGTAAATGACACTGCATTATCATGGCTGGAAAGTTCTACTGAAGTTAAAATTGTGATGAAGCCAAGCTCTTCCAACGCGCTAAACGATAACCCTGGAAGTGGAACTCCAAAGAGAAGTACACAAACTGCATTATCAGAGATAAATGATTCAGACAATATTTACAAAAATATGGTATCAAGCGGCGGAGGAGAAGTATATCTGGAAGCGAACTTTACTAATGTTTTGCTGGCAGGATATCTTGTTAACTATGCAACACTATACTTTGAACATTATGAATTATCCACCGAAAGCACTTATGTACAATGGTATAACTCTACAGCAGCAGCATATCAAACTATCTGCACTATTGCAAATCAAGTAACAGAGACTTTTAGTTCTTGTGATTTAAGCAATGTGGTAACGGATTCAAATTCTGCAAACAGCTTGTCAATAAGATTATCTGATAATAATTTAGGAAGCAATGATGAAAACTGGACAATGATAGACTTTGTTTATTTGGACATAGATTTTAATCTTAGCTTATCAACAGCAATAACCATAAACGAGCCTACATCTGATGTTTCAACATATGATTCAAATATTGGAAGCACAAAAGCTTATGATGGAGGAGACATAACAGCGCCGCCATCTCTAGTTAAGATAACAGGCACAGAAGCCAGCAGCACAGAATACTCAAACATACAATCTTCAAATGGAAATTACTTTCACACACAAGTAGATAACAACCCGAATAACCAGCATGCTTATCAAAGCTTTATATTCACAGTTACAGATTCAACAGCTGACATAACTTCGCTAGTTGTAACTCATGAAGGTTATGCTACTGAGTCAACTTCAGAACTTATGGATTCTTATTACATTTTTTTATGGAACTTCACAGCAGACGCATATCAACTTTTTGGAACTGCAAGCGCTAGTTTATCTGATCAATTAACAGTTGTAACAGCACAAGGTGATGGAGCAGATTTTATCAACAGCACAAGTGGAGAACTATGGATTTTGGTAGAGGGAGATTTCAAAACAGGAGGTAGTGGCGGTGCACAAGCAGACTTGTGGACTGACTACATCAAATTAGATGTTAACAAGATACCTATATTATCAGGAAACCAAAACATAAATGCGACAGTAACAGATGGCGACGGCGTAGGTGAATGTAACTATTTTTATACTTATGAAAATGGGAGTATAGCAATAACTCCTGTAAACATGGAGAATTTATCAAATAACATATGGTTTAATATAAGTAATACTAATTTATTATCTGATGGATTCTATTACTTGTATGTTAATTGTACAGATGTGCCAGGAACCAGCAAAGAAAACGAATCAATATACGTTAAGATTGCTAATGCAGAACCAACAATACAACTTGTAGCGCCTGAAAACTATGCGAACTTCACATATTCAAACATTAACTTCACTTGGAATGCAACACAATCAAGCGGAACAGGAGTGTTATCATGTAACCTTTCAATAGATGGAACTGTAAGATATTCAGATGTTTCGTCAAACAATGGTCAAAATATTACTAAGAATGTAACCTTAAATGACGGATTACATTATTGGAATGTTAGTTGTGTTGATTCCTCAGGACTAAGAAATAATAGTGTAACTTGGCAATTAGATATAGACACTCAAGCTCCACAGATAACTCTGAATAGTCCAAATGTTTCAGACTACATAAATGTCACTGATTTATGGTTTTTCTACACACCAACAGATACTCATAACATAACTAACTGTACTCTAATAATAAATAATGCTATTAATCAAACAAATCATACAATAATAAATGGCACCAGAAATAATTTTACAATTTCAAGCATTGGTCAGGGATTCTATAATTGGAGTGTTAATTGTAGTGATAATTTTGGTTGGACAAGCAATAGTTCAACAAGAAGATTTGTTGTTGACAGGGAAGAACCTTCAATTCAACTAAATTATCCTGACTCAGGAACCCCAACAGGATCGACTGTTAATTTCAACTGGACAGCATCTGACAACTTAGATATGGTGCTCTTATGTAACATTACGATAGATGGAATTGTGCAAGCGTGGAATATTGAATCATCAAGTGGACAAGCAGTCAATTATAGTCTTCCTGTCACAGATGGAGTTAATTACTGGAACGTTACTTGCTGGGATAATGCCACAAACATTAATACAAGTGAAACAAGAACCATAAATGTTACAGGTCCGCCAACAATTAATCTGCAAAAACCTGAAAATGGAAACTGGACTAACTCGACTTTCATAAACTTCTTGTTCTACGTAGAAGATGGAAATGGTGTGCAAAACTGCAGTTTCTACTGGGATGGAAACTGGAATCAATCAAAGCCATACAATGAAATAATCAACTTTGGAAATAACACCTTCAACCTGACAAACGCTCCTGAAGGAGAACACAACTGGAGTGTAGAATGTGTGGATAACAGCAGTGAGTCTACACAGACAAATTATAGAAACATAACAGTTGATTATACAAAACCAAGCATTGAATTATTTTATCCACTAAGAAACCAAACCCTTTACAGTAATGATATAAACTTCAACTTTACAGCAACAGACAACCTGGACTCTAGCTTGATGTGTAATCTATCAATTGATGGAACAGCTTCAACAACCAACAACAACTTTGAAGTCTTGAACAACACAGTTCATAACCTAACAGAAACAAGTATTGATCAGGGAGTTCATAATTGGACTGTTACTTGCTGGGATAACGCAACCAACTTGAATGTGAGTGAAGAATGGAATTTCACAATTGACACTGGACCTACAGTTAATCTTATCATTCCTAATAACACCAAAACGCAGGAAAATGTTAGCTTCTTGTTCTATGTAGAAGATGTTTCAGGAATTTATAACTGTACATTAATAATAGATGGATTTGTAAATGAATCAAAGAATTATGCTCAAGTAAACAACTATGCAAATAACACTTTTAATATAACAAAAATACTTGCTGGAACACATAACTGGACAGTCAAATGTATTGATAATGGAACTCAAAGCACACAGCCAACACCTTATAATTTTGTAGTGGATGTTGTTTCACCAACAGTTATTGCTTATAACCCAAACAATACTGCTTTTAGTGCTAATGATATTGAATTCAATTTCACAGCAATAGATGATTTATCTTCAACTATGACTTGTAATGTGTCTGTTGATAATTGGGCTTATAGTGGAGTTGTTACCGCTCAAAATGGCTCTGAAACCCTTACCACTATAACAGGAATATCGGATGGTAATCACACTTGGAATGTGACTTGTTGGGATGAAGCCAATAATAGCCAAGTAAGCAACACCTTAAACTTTACGATAGATGCAGAACCACAAATATTCCTTGATAAACCAGATGATAAAACTGCTGATACTGATGGTTATGTAGTGTTCACTTATGAAGTGTATGAATCAAATCTGGAAAATTGTTCTCTAATATTAAATGATAAGATAAACATTACAAATACGAGTGTTGAGATTCCACATATAAGTGATGGATCAGTAAATAATTTTACATTAACAAATATGCCTCAAGGTTTGTACAACTGGACTGTAAACTGTACTGATACTAATGGATTGACAGGCACAGACACTAAAAGGGAATTACAGGTTGACTGGCAACCACCAAATATAACCTTGAATTACCCGTTACCAAATGAGACTATTTATGTGTCGACAATAATCTTCAACTGGACTGCATATGATAATGTTGATCCAACACTTGTTTGTAACTTATCAATAAATGAAGTTTTGAATGAATCGAACATTAATTCAACAAATGGTGAAGCAACAACGCAACAAGTAACAGGGTTTACAGTTGGAAATTACACTTGGAACATAACTTGTATTGACACTGCAAGATTCGTCAATTACAGTGAAACAAGAAATTTCACAGTTAGCTCAGATGTAAGGATAACATTAAACGCACCTGAACAAAATGCAACAGATGGAGATGGTACAGTAGTATTTACATACACGCCTGAAAGTATAGAAGGATTTGATGGCTCAGGATTTTGCGACTTATACATTGATGGAAATTATAATGCTACAAATACGAGTGCACTAGTTGGACAGCAGAACACTTTTGTAAAAACAATTACAACAGAAGGCAATCACACATGGTATATAAACTGTACAGATGACAATAACCAAGTAGGATTATCAGAAAACAGAACTTTCTACATAGACCTTACAGATCCTTCAATAAAATTGAATTACCCAGACGGAGAAACAATAAATGTCAGCAATGTAAACTTAAACTGGACTGCTTATGACAACATGGATTTAGAACTGCTTTGCAACATAACTCTAGACAGCGAAACAATCGTTAATGGTTTAACTTCACAAAACAGTTCAGCAATCAACTACTCTGTTTCAAACTTGAATGATAGTATACACTATTGGAATGTTACTTGTGCAGATAATGGAGGAAGAGGAAACACTTCCTTAACAAATAATTTTACAATACAAGAACCTCCAAAAGTATCTCTTGGAAACCCGCCAAATGCTTCAAGAAATAACACTATTAACTGGAGTCTTTACTACACTCCAACAGACAACTCTGGAGGGGTACAAAATTGTACGCTTATACTGAACAGTGCTGAAAACCAAACTAACAAATCAGTATCCCAAGGACAAGAAAATAATTTTACACTACTCAACCTGATAGATGGAACCTATATTTGGGATGTGAATTGTACCGATCCAAATGGTAATTCAGCAATTAATGGAACTCCAAAAACATTTTATGTTGATTTATCACCACCGGATATAGAGCTACATCTACCATCAGAAGGACAGACTTTTAACCAGAACAACATTAATTTTAATTGGACAGCAACAGACTTTACAAATACTATTATTATGTGTAACTTAACAGTTTCAGACCCTTTAGGTGAAAGGAACGTCACTAACCTGACAAAGATAAGTGGTTTAGTGTTTAACGCTACAACAACTAACTTAAGTGATGGAATACACTATTGGAACATTAGCTGCGTTGATGACCTGGGAAATGCTAACACTAGTGTAACAAGAAATTTTACAATAAATCAACCTGATTTGAATATAACAACCTCAAAAATAAATTTTAACAACACAAATCCTAATCTTAACGAGAACATCACAATATCAGCGAATGTCTCAAATGTAGGAGGAAGCAACGCTAACAATGTGTTAGTAGAGTTTTGGAATGGAAACCCTGAAACAGGAACATTCATAGGAAATGATACTGCGAGCGTACTAGTAAATCAAACAATTGTTTTCAACACCACATGGATAATAACTGCTGGTTATCACACAATATATGTTCTTGTTGATCCAAACAACACTGTAGGTGAAGAGGACGAGACAAATAACAACGCCACTAAAAATATCTCTATCTTAACTTCAACAATTAACAGTCCTGAAAATAGTTCCTGGACCATCAGCAGTGAGGTTGAGATTAATTTCACAATAACTGATTATACAACTGATAATTCCACTTATAAGATATTCGTGGATGGATCTGCAACAGCGCAGACAGGCAGCGTTGACAACACTTCAAAACTGTTGAATATAAGCTTGGTGGGAGAATTGAGTCATGAGATAATAGTTGAAGCAACTGATTCAATTGGCAGAAAGAAAAACTCTACTGCACTAACAATAATTTACGACGCAACAGGCGCATTAGTCAACTTTGAAACCTTGAATGGAACATTCTTTGATGATACAACTCCTGAAATAAGCTTTAATATAACTGATAAGTTAGCAAATTTCATTAATTATACCTTGTTTATTGACGCATCTCCAGATTCAGTAGGAAATGTTTCAAACGGCACATCAACCAATGTAAATCTCTCAGTCCAAACAGAAGGTCGATATAATATAACAATCGAATCAGTGGATGAAGCAGGAAATAAAAGAAATGACTCAATAATAATATTTATTGACCAGACAAAGCCAAAGATAAACCTGACAACACCTACTGATGGACAAAATTTCACCATAAGAACAGCAGAGTTAAACTTTTCAGTAACAGACAACCTTGACGAAACACTAATCTGTAATTTAACTCTAGATTCAAGTGTTATCAGAGAATCATTTAACGTTGTAAATAACACTTTATCAAACACCACAACTTCAAATTTAGGAGAAGGAATCCATTACTGGAATGTAACTTGTTGGGATGGAAGGGATAATGAAAATATAATTAATTTAAACACTTCAGAGACGAGAACTTTCAACGTTTTTATACCGCCAAATATAACTCTTGACACTCCAAAAGAGAATAACTGGACTAGCAACACAAATCAAATATTTTACTTTAATATAAGCGATGAAACAGGTATAGAGAACTGTTCTATAAGGTTGGATGGAATTATAAATGATACAAAAATAGGTGATGAACTAACAAATAATGGAAAGAATAATTTCACAATCAACAACCTCGCAGGATCATACAACTGGAGTGTGGAATGTTATGATAATTCATCCTTTAATACATACAACATCACAGAGAACAGAACAATACACGTTGACATCTACGAGCCAGAACCAAGTATTGAAACCAGTAATGGAACTTGGTTTAATAGCGCAAACCCAAGCATAGATTTCAACATCACAGATAATATGGACTTGCATATAAACTATACTTTCTATGTGAATGGAACTTTGAATGTTGAAGGAAACGCTGATAATGGAAGTTCCATATCAACCAACTTGCAGAACCTGAACAATGGTTCATACATTGTTGAGTTAGAAGCACTTGATAACGCAGGCAACAGGAAGAACTCCACAAATATCACAATATTTATTGACACAGTAAAACCATCAATGCAACTGTACTTTCCAGAAGATGGAAATGTAACAAGTGATGGTGATGTATACTTTAACTGGACTGCAAACGATAATTTAGCGCCAATAATTGAATGTAACCTGACAATTGACGGAGATGTTAACATAACTGTTAATGTAACCAATGGAGTTGCATGGAATGAAACAGTTAACGGGTTAAATGCAGGCTTACATCACTGGAATGTAACCTGTATAGACTTGGCTGGAAACTTCAACACAAGTGAAACAAGGAATTTCACAGTGCCAATGCCTGACCTATACATAGAATCAGACTATATAACCTTTAATAAAACAAGTCCAGAAGAAAACGAAACAATAACCATCAACGCGACCATTAAAAATATAGGCAACACCGACGCAGGCAGCTTTAAAGTACAATTCTGGAACGGAGACCCTGATAATGGAGGAGAGCAGATAAACGGCAATTTAACAATTGCAAGTTTAGCAACAGGAGCAAACACATCTGTAAATGTCAGCTTCAACGCAGAAATAGGATTAAACACTATATTCGTATTAGTAGATGTTCCGCTAGCGACAAATGGAGCA
>JAHJDK010000131.1 GCA_018812505.1 Nanobdellota archaeon
AAGAAACCTACTATTAATCCTTTAACAAAGTCAGCTGGAGATATCATCATATTGTTTCACCTCTTACAATATTTTTTTTATGATGGATTTAGTATTTAAAACTTTCGCATGCTAATCCTCTTCAATTATTTAGAAAACTTTATATAGTAGTGATGGCAGATTTATCGTATATATAAGCTCTTGTAAGAGGTGTATGAGTTGAAGAATAAAATAATTGGGTTCTTGATGTTGTTCTTAATTATTCTTACCGCCACACCTCTAGTTAGTGCTCAATTAGGCAGTAGCGATGACGCTTTTGGCGATATTTTTGATATTATTGTTAAGGTTTTTTCTAATCTTGCTCAGAAAACCTTGACTATGCCTATTTTTGGTGGTGAAACCACTTACTTGGCTTTGTTTGCGAGTTTCTTGATTTTATTTTCATTAGTATGGATTGGTACTAGTAAAATTCCTCCTTTTAGGGATTCTGGTGATGAGTATAAAGGCGCTAGAAAGACTTTTTCAATTGCTTTATCTATATTAGTAAGTTTTGGTTCTCCTTTGCCTGTTATTATTACTCAGTTCATGAATTCATGGTTTAGAACAGCTCTTATGTGGGGTATGATTTTAGGTGGAATATTGTTATTATGGTCTATCACATCTCTAGCTGGCAGAGGTTTTGCAAACGTTTCAAAGTATGGTGCTGAGAGCAAACAGATTTTTAGAGAGACTGGCGATCTTTTAAGAGATAGTCGTCGTGAGGGCAAATCTATTAGGCATGAGACTGATGCTATTAGGAATTTGAGGAAGCTTACTTCAAAAGAGATACAGGATAATCAGCAGCTTATTAGAAACTTGGAAGAGCTTAAAAGGGTTATTATTACTCTTAGAAGTTCTGGTAGTGCTGGAGCTAAGAAGGAGTTGTTATCTTCTCTCAGGAAGTTTTCCACGATATTCAAGGAAGAATCACTTTCTGAACACTTGTTGGAGGATATAAGAACTGTACTTAGTAGATTGAGTGAAAGTGATGTTTTAATACTAAAAAACCTTGATTCACCAGCACATATCAGCGAGTATCAGGACATTATAAATCATTACACAGCTGCAGGTAACACTCCTGCTGAAGCTCTTGCTCATGTTACAAAAGCTGTTAATGATGGAAAAGAAATTCTCCAAATTGAAAGAAATATACTTGATATTATTAACTTGGTTCAAAGAGATGCTAGAAATGTCGAGACTGCTTCCGCAGATCTTAAGACTTTGCTAGCCAGTCCTACGGATAGTAATTTGGCTAATGCTGAAAAATTGATTGATAATCTTGTAAATCATATTAAAACTGAGGAGAACTATTTGGCTCAGGTTAATAGACATATTGTTACTTTGCAACAATTGCTTCAGAACCAACTTGGGCAAGTTATGACTATTCTAAATTTAGATGTTCAACTTGAGAACATCGAGAGAAGAGTTCATCCATAGTTTTTATTTCTTGAACAACTTTTTTATTCTAAACTTTTTCTGTTCTTTGATTTCTTTCTTTAGCAAATTAAGGTTCTGCCTGTAATATGTGTTTTGTGGTTTTATCTCCACTGCTTTGTTAATGCTTTTTAATGCAATATTATATTGTTTTAGCATGTATTGTGCGTTTCCTTTCAGGAACCATGCTTCATGATTTGTCGAGTCTGCTTTCAACATTTCTTCTGCTGTGTCTATAGTTTTTTGATATTCACATAACTGGTATAAGGCGTATGCTTTATTGTATCTCGCAGTCACATTTCTAGAATCTATTCTTATAACCTTATCATAGCTCTTTATAGCTTCTTCTAGTTTACCGTATGCTTGTTGTATTAGCCCATTGTACTGCCATGCTAGTTTACAATCAGGTTTCTTATTGATTGCTTTCTTAGAGTAAGTTAATGCTTGTTCTAATTCGCCTGCTTGGGCGTAAAACACTGCTTTTTCAACCCATATATCTGTTGAGTCAATCTCCTGTTCTAATTCAGTTTTTTCTTCTTGTATTGTCTGTATTTGCGTTTCAATCTGTTTTTTTGGTTTTTGTAAAATATTGTATATCATAGAATACTGTGTTTGTCCTGTTAAGTTTGCTATTCCTTCTGTTCCTGTTAAGATTGTTCCAGCTATTGCTATGTAGAACCACCATGGTAATATTTTGTGTTTTATCCTTATGTTTGTTTGTTCTAATAGCTCGAATTCTTTTTCTATTTCTTCTATTGATAGATACTCTTTTTCAGTCATATTTGCCAAACACCTATTTGTTTTTAGGAAATACTTCTTAAAAAGCATTTGCCAAAAAAAATCGTAATTTTTTCGATTTTTCCGAAATTTTTCCGAAAAACAATTTTTCAAAAGTATTGATTTTTGCTTAAAACTTTTAGAAATGATTTTTTAGTTAAATATTGTAAATCCAATATATTGTAAAACCAATAAATAATAAAAAAATCAATGAAAAATAATTTAGTTTTTGATTAAATATTTTAGAAACAAAAAAGAAAAAACTATATCATATCCAAAGGACTTTTAACAAGACGTTTTGCAGCATCAGAAACATGAGTATATATTTGTGTCGTCGATAAATCAGCATGACCAAGCAACTCCTGTATCAAGCGTATATCAGTGCCATTCTCCAGCAAATGAGTTGCAAAACTATGCCTAAAAGTATGAGGTGTAACCTGTTTCCTAATACCCGATTTCATCGCAGAAAGAGAAACAATTTGTTGTATATTTCTAGTACTGAGTGCGCCTTGCCTTCCTGGAAACAAGTACTCAGAACTATGATTTTCAAGATATATCCTAAGATCTTTAACAAGATTCTCAGATAATATTACCAAACGATCCTTGGCCCCTTTTCCACTCCTAACCCAAGCAGTCTTGTTATCTAATTCAAGCTGGTTAACTTTCATATTAACAAGTTCAGACACTCGCAAACCAGACGCATACAACATTTTAAGCATTAACTTACTTTTTTTAGAACCTGCATTTTTAATCATCAGTTTAACTTCCTGTTTTGACAACACAATAGGAAGATTCCTTGAAATTTTAGGAGTTCTGATACCTCTAAAGCTCCTGCCAAGAACCTCATTATAATAAAAAAGCAGGGCTGAACGCGCCAAATTAACGCTTCTGGCATATATTTTCTTATCAGATATCAAATGTGCCAAATAACTTTTTATATCATTTATATCAACTTCTTGATCATTTTTCTTTGAAAACAACATAAAGTCAGAATTATATTTGAGATATGCTTTAACTGTTTCAGGGCTGTAACCCCTAATTTTCAGTTCGTTTTCTAGGAGCGGGAACAACTTTACATCACCTTTACCCTTAAAAAAGTTCGGGTAATATACATTATGCGAAGTTTTCTATTTAAAGCTTTCGTTTTCAAACAACTTTGTCGACGAGAAAGTGTTTAGAACAGCTTATCTTGATAAAAAAGGTAGGGATTTTCAAACAAAAGCCGAAGATTAACAAAAAAAAAACATTCCTAAAAAAAATGCAAGTAGAAACAAGAAAACAGCTCGGAAACATAATAGCAACCTCAATATACTATCGAGACACAAACAAAACCATGAACCATTATGAGTATAGTTATGTAGCAATAATACATAATTTTTGTCTTGGACATATTGATGTCTATGAAGCTGCAGAATCTTTGCATAAAGAGATGATGCACGAAACCAACAAATATCTTAATATAAAAAGAAATATCAGAAATCTCAAATGGAAAAAAATTGGTTTAGATACAGCAGCAATTACCTCAGGAATCGCCAGCATAATTATTTTTGGATATTTCATAGGTCCTTTTCTTAGTGTAGAATTAGTACAGTGTGTTAACAAAAAAACAGATTCCATCGACAAGAAAATAAAAACCATAAAATCAAATAATAGTATTGTATGCTATAAAGAGAAACTTATATGTTGTGAAAAATCAATAGATATTATTACAAGTCAGCTTGAAATAATAAAACCACAACTAAATAAACTCTTACAATACAACTAACATAAAACACATAAATTTAAAACTTTTAAGCAAATCTCAAAAATTATTGTTTTGAAATGTAATGTTTTCTTTTTATTATATGCTTCAATCCATAAAAATAATTGCTGAATAATTTATACAGCAACTCCATCTCTTTCTCTCCTTCAGGCGTTAACTGATACACCTTCTTTCTACCAAATCTCCTGTACTTGACTAATTTCTTCTTTCTCAGCACCTTTAATGCAGGATATATTGTTCCTGGAGTAAGCATCGCCCCCTTCCTCCGCCCTATTTTTTTCGCCAAGTCCTCGCCACAAAGCCTCTTCTGACCAACCTCGTGTAATATAAGGAAACTCAAAAATCCTTTGAGCTCCATATACTCCGACTCTAGTCTCTGCCTAGTCACCACTGTTTCCTTCCGAGTCATAAAGCTTTAATGAAAAAAACTGTTTAAATATATATTGGTTGTAAAATATATAGATTAGACTATATATTGGATTAACTATTTATTGGAAAACCTATATATAATTATTAAAAAAAACAATGAAAAAATAAATGGAAAAGTGAGTTATAAACAAAATATAATAACAGTTTAACAACTTAATTGTAGTAAAAAAAGAAAACTTTAAATATAAGTTATATTTCACAAAATACATGGTTACAAGAAGAGATTTTCTCAAAACAACTGGAACTATTTTAACAGGATTAGCTACTATGAACTGTGGAGTAACATATATAGTAAAACAAGATAAAACTTCAGAGAAATCATTAACTGATATAATGCAGGATTTTGAGCAGAAAATGGATGAATACCAATCTCTCGAACTTACAGCCTATAAAAGTGAGACTTCAACAAAAAAACCATTAACAAAAGAAATGGCAACAAACATTCTAAACAAATTGAGCCAATATGATAAAAGCAACTTAAAAAATATTAATCCAATTGACAGAACAGAAATTATAATAACAACTGATGAATTAATAAAAGAATTCAATAAATATAATAATACCTGGGAAGAAATAATAACTGCAAAAGAACTAGGTAACGAATCAAAAATTATAGAGAATTATATACTTCTTAACGAAACAAAAAACAGTATGTTCATACTACAAAGAATGCTATATAGAAATCTTGACAGCTTTAAATCAAATTTTCTAACTTTCTAACCAATCATCTGAGACACAGTTGTATCAATCTTCAGAAAGTTTTTTCGTGCCTGCAAATCCTTGAACATATAGTCAAGAGAGACAAAAACATTTCCATCAACACGCTGCCTAACAACAGGAATTCCCTTAGACATAATACGGGAAAGCATCACTTCGCACATTTCAAATGTTAAA
>JAHJDK010000132.1 GCA_018812505.1 Nanobdellota archaeon
GGATTTTTTTATTGTTGCAAAGACTCCTTTGTTGACAGTAAAACCAAGACCTAAAGAACCTGTTTTTGCAGGGCTGTTGCCTTTCATTATCACAAATATACAGCTTATATTGCCTGGAGCAAATGCCATAGGTTTCATAGAACAAAAGAATAAATTAAAAGGTATAAAAAGTTAGTGGTAAGTTTTCAAATATTAACTTGGTTTCATGAATTCATGTTTGTCTTCTTCATAGAGAAAATGGACATGCAGACGAACTAGATTAGTATAACCTTTAAGTAATTGAACTTTCTCAGGTTTTAAAGATTCAAAAGGGACCTGTCCTAATTCTTTCCAATAAGATTCCATTCTCTCAAGAGGAGATATTATTAGATATTTATATCCTTTAGTTCTCAACCACTTAATGAAATTTTGGTAATATTCTTCACCCAACCCTTTTAACTGAGGATCTGGATGCCTTTGTATCGTACTTAGATATACTGTAACATTACTTAAATGTACATATTTCCATTGTTGTAAGGTTAGGTCTAAAAGAATTTTATCATTTTCATTTATCAACCCATTCTTAGTGAATACTCTATTCCGACGATAAATTTCAGCAGATTCCTCATTTCTATAGGGGTCTTCACAATTTCTTTGTACATACTTTATTACTAAATATGTAGAACTATCTGTTAACAAAACTACATCTAAACCATCTAAGCTTCTTGGAAATAATGGCAATAATTTATCAACACTTGTTTCTAAATTTAGCATTTTTGACCAGAATTCGATTGTATAATTTTCATGATTATAAAACCCCAGCAACATTCCGAAGAATATCGCCAGGGAAAAGAGGTGATAGTTTTTCTATCACTACTATTGAGTAGAACTAGTATATAAACTTTTCTGTTTTATGAGCACTGTAGAGTAGTGTAATAATATGTTAATATGCCTATGCTATATTTATAAACTAGGATTAATCTCTAGTCAATATGCCAAAAGCCAGAAGAGAAAAGTTCAAGGAAGGAAGAGAAAAATTCAAAACAATGCACGGTGTTTTTGATGAATTCACAAACAGAACACTATTCAAGCTTATAACAGAGGGTCATTTCAAGGGATTAGAGAGCCCTATAAACATAGGCAAGGAAAGCAATGTTTTTTCTGCATTAACAAAAGAAGGCAAACGAGTTATAGTAAAGATATACCGATTAGAAACATGTGATTTTAATATAATGTACAATTACATAAAGGATGATCCCAGATACTCTAATCTTAAAGATAAGAAAAGAAAGGTAATATTCTCATGGACACAGAGAGAGTTCAGGAATTTAATGAATTCAAGAGAAGCCCAAGTTAATGTTCCACTACCAATAACTTTTTCCAATAATATTTTAGTTTTGGAGTTTGTGGGAAAAAATGATACAATAGCACCAAAATTAAAAGACCAAATACCAAAAAATAAAAAACTGTTTCTGGACAAAATTATTGACAATATGAGAAAATTATACAAAGCAGGCATTGTGCACGCTGATTTATCTGCATTTAATATATTGAATTTTGACGAAACTCCTGTTTTCATAGATATGTCACAGGCAACAACCTTAAGACATCCGAGAGCAGAAGAATATTTGCAGAGGGATGTTAAGAACATATGCAGTTTTTTTAATAAGATTGGGCTAAAAACATATGAAAGAAGTATGATGAGGAAGATTAAAAAATGATTCCAAAATCACATCCAAGATATTTATCCTTAATAACCAGAGATAAAATAGTTGATGGAGTAAAAAAAGGCATTACTTCTATACACGGTTTAATGGCGCATGGCCGTGGAGAAGCTTTTGATTATCTGATTGGAGAAAAAACAACTAAAGCAGCTAAAAAAGCAATAAATAATGCTGCTGTTTTACTGCTAAAAGCAAAAAATCCGGTTATTTCTGTTAATGGCAATGCTGCTGCGTTAGTGCCAAGAGAATTAGTGCAGTTATCTAAAGCAATACTTGCAAAACTAGAAGTCAATATTTTCCACCCATCAAAACAAAGAGAAGCAAAAATAAAAGCTCATTTAATCAAACATGGAGCAAAAGAAGTTTTACTGCCTCAAAAAGATTGCAGGATAAAATATCTGGACAGCAACAGAAAATATGTGAATAAAAACGGAATTTACAAAGCAGATGTTGTTTTTGTTCCTTTAGAGGATGGTGATAGGACAGAAGCTTTGATAAAAAATAAGAAGAAGGTTATTGCAATTGACTTGAATCCAATGTCAAGAACAGCAAAAAAAGCAACAATAACGATTGTTGATAATATTATAA
>JAHJDK010000133.1 GCA_018812505.1 Nanobdellota archaeon
AAACTACTTGAAAGGATGTCGGAGAATGTATTTATAAAGGAATACGAGGCTCACTGGACAACCGCACGCAATATTTATAAATATGTGCCGATATTTATTTATTGAAAGGGGGATATGTATGACAAATAGCAAAAACATCACATTGAAAGTTAACAAGGAACTTTACACAAATTACCGAGCTCTTTGCAAGAAAAAGGGATGGATAGTCTCTAGGCAGTTTGAGATTTGTATGGAAGAACAATTACACAATGAACAAGATCAAGATGAGTAAGGAAGTTAACTAAATGAATAAGTTTAAAGATAAATCGTGGAATTTTGAAAGATATGATACGCAAAACTGTGTTCATAATTTGCATTCTTATCCAGCTATGTTGACACCCTCAATGGTGAAAAGAATTCTCAATGAATATTCAAAAGCTTCTGATATCATAATGGACCCTTATGTGGGGTCTGGAACGGTTATTGTAGAGGCCATGCGTTATGGCAATAAAGCAGTGTATGGATTTGATTTAAATTCATTAGCTTTGCTGATTGCAAAAGTTAAGTCAACACGAGTTAGGAAGAATAACTTGCATTTAAATTTAAAATCAGTCTTAAGGAGATACAAACATTACCAAAGCAAAAATCTTGTTTTTAATAATATTCCGGATAGAACAAAAATTGAGTATTGGTATTCTAAAAATATTATAAAAGACCTATCCAGATTAAAAAGAGCAATAGAACTTATCGAGAATAAGAATCAGAGAGACTTCTTTAATGTTATCCTTGCTAATGTTGCATTAGACGCATCATATAAGCGTCCGAATGAGTTTAAGATGTATAGAATGACAGAAAAAAATATGAGTCTACATAAACCTGATGTCATTTCGCTATTCAGTAGTAAGGCATCAATAAATATTAAAAGAATCACTAATTATTTCAATATGCTTTCAAATCATTCAGAAGTTCATATTAAAAAGCATGATTCAACTAAGAGAACAACTTTGAAAGATGGTATCATTGATCTAATAATTAGTTCCCCTCCATATGGGGACAGTTCCACAACTGTAGCCTATGGCCAATTTAGTAAACTGGGTTCGTTATGGCTTGATTATCCAGAGATTATAGGTTTGGATAGATCACTATTGGGGGGGAAAAAACTTGTTGAAAAGACTCTTCCGCCGTCAATGATTTTGAATCGGTTAATTAGAAAATTAGAAAGAAAGGATGAAACAAGAGCAAATAGTGTAGGCAGTTTCTTTAACGATTTTTGGGTTTCAGCTTGTGAGTTTAATAGAGTTTTAAAACCTGGCGGTAAAGCAATCTTTGTTGTAGGCAATCGTAATGTTTTAGGCTTTCCAATTCCTACTGATGAAATTCTATCAGAAATGTTTACTAAGATGGGGTATATTCATGACAAAACGATTATCAGAGATATCCCTTCCAAGAAAATGCCCAGATTTATCAGGAATAGGACTACCAATATGAATAAAATTCCTTTAATGAACCAAGAGTATATTATCTTCCTGACTAAAGGGAGGGGAAATTAGAATGTTTGAAGAAGGTCAATATGTTGAAGTGAGAGGCCAAAGATGGCAAATCCTTGAAGTTCGACCATTCGAAGATAGCACACTTCTTAATCTATATGGTGTAGATGAACAAAATAAGGGTAAAACAGCAAATCTGTTTGACACAATTGATGAGATTAAACCAATTGGTAGCAAAGACCTCAAATTACCTGATAGGCCAGGCCTATATCCAAATTGGAAAAGTATCCATGATTCAATCTTATTCTCATTAGTGCATAATAGAGAAATTTTAGCCAGCATAAATTATGGTAGATTAAGTATTGAAAAATACCAGCTTATACCAGTAAAAAAAGCCTTGAAGAAGCCAATTGTAAGGTTCTTGATTGCTGATGATACGGGTCTTGGAAAAACTATCGAAGCAGGCCTCCTAATGATGGAATTAATATCTAGAGGAAGAGGGAAAAAGATAATGATTGTGACGCCTGCTGCACTTCAAGATCAATGGAAAGATGAAATGTCTGAAAAATTCAATATGGATTTTACGATATATGATAGTGAGGCAATTCAAGAAAAGATCTCAGAAATTCCTGTGGGAGATAATCCTTGGCAATATAATGAAAAAATAATAACATCTATTGATTATGTAAAAAGAGATGACATAAAGAAACTGCTAAAAAATATAGAATGGGACTTGGTTATTGTTGATGAAGCTCATTATTTATCAAAAACTAACTTATCTTCGGATAGATGGAGATTTGGAGAATTCATAAAAGATAAGACTGAGAATCTCATTTTCTTAACCGCCACGCCGCATAATGGATATTCACAATCCTTTTTCTCATTAATTCAGATGCTGAATGAAGCCGTAATTCCTGATTTGAGTAAACCAGATCGTGATAAAGCAACTGAATACTACACCCGGAGGCTTAAGAACCAGATCTACGTAGATGGAAAAAGAAAGTTCACAGATCGTCTGGTTCAAAATGTACCTGACTTGAAATTAAACTCGCATGAACAAGAAATCTATGAAGAAATATGTGAGTTCGCAAAGAAGAGGTGGAGATTAGCAAAAAAAGACAATCGACAAATGGCTGAAGCATTTGCGATGGTAGTTCTCAAGAAAAGATTACTCAGTAGTTTTGAAGCTTTGAAAATATCATTAAATAATTTGCTTGAGACTGCTGAACCAGAAGAATATAACGTCAATTCAGAAAGAAGTAATTTTAGAGCTTATAAAGATGGATTAGCAACAGAAAAACAAAGTGAAGCTATTGAGAAAAAATTAATTCGTAGTATTTCTAACAGAGATAAGAATAAAATTAAAAAGTTACTAGATAAAATTGATGTGGTTATTTCTCATGGTGATTCCAAAAAAAAGAGACTGCTTAAGCTACTTGATGGAGTCTTTCAGTCTGATCCAACTTTTAAAGTAATAATATTTACTGAGTATAGGGACACTAAATCAGCTCTAAAAAAATAC
>JAHJDK010000134.1 GCA_018812505.1 Nanobdellota archaeon
CCCAAATTTGACAGTTAAAAATTAAAGTGTCCTTTGTTTGGAATATTTTACCATGAAACAAACCAAACTCAGGACAAAACAGATAAAACATAACGATAATATATCTTTTCCGGTTGGAACTGCTTTAGCAGTGAAAAAATACACGAAAAAACTTGAATTTGAAGACCTTTTTTCTAAATTCAAACAAAAAGGAATTCCTCTTAAGAATCTTGTTGATGCTTTGATTTCTTATAAGCTTTCTGAGAATCTTAGTTTAACTCGTGGCTCTGATTGGATTAATCGAGATGAAGTTCTTGAAGAATTTGGTTTAAAGTCTTTTGAGCAAAAGACATTGTATCGTGCAATTGAAACAATCGGAGAGAATTATCAGGAAGTGATTCTTGATTTGCAAGACATATTGTTTTCTCAATATGATTTTACTCATACTGATATTAACATGGACTGGAGTAGTTTAATTCTTTGGGGTGATAAAGCAAGTCTTGCAAGGTTTGGTTATAGCAGGGATCATCGACCTGATAAAAAGCAAATTACTTTTGGAGTTAGTGAACTTCGTAAACCGATTAATATTCCTATTGGTCTAACAATTGCACCTGGCAATGTTAATGATCAAACTCATTTTCAAACAACTTTTGAGCAAGTAAGTTCTTGTTTAAGAAAAAATTCGTTAGTGATTTTTGATAAAGGTGCTAATGGTAAAGATAATCTTAATTCAGTGATTGCATCGAAGATGCAATTTCTTACTGCTAAAAAATTGAATTCTAGCGATGATAAATTGATTAAAAAATTCTGGAATCTAAAAATTGATGAAATTGATGCTAAAGAAGGAATCCATGGATTTAAACAAGTATTTCCTAGCAGAACTAATTATTTTTTCTTCTCAGAAAAATTAGAGCAAGAAAATATTAGTTCTGCTTTAAGAAAAGCAGAGCGTCAATTAAAAGAAGCAAAAGATATCGAAGCAGCAAGTCTTAAAGGTAAAGCATTACCTAAACGTTTTAGAATAAATAATATTTTAGTAAATGCAACTATTGAATATCAAACCAAACTCAAAAGCTTGTCTGATGAACAAGCTTTTGAACTAGTAAAAAAAGCATCAATTACTGGCAGAGAAGGATTTTTTTGTCTTACGAGCAGTCAGAATTTGACACTTAAAGAAGCATTAATCTTATACCGTGAAAAAGATTCAGTAGAAAAAATTATGCATTCATTAAAAAATGAAATAAACATTAAACCACTGCGCGTCTGGTCGGATAATAGTATTTACGGAGCTTTACTAATTGGATATTTAGCACATTTAATCATATCTTTAATAAGATATGATGAACCAGAACTAAAAAGTTTTTCAACAAAATTCATCAAAATTAGCTTATCCAATTTGACAGTTACGATAGAAAAACTGGATATCTTTAGAAAAAGAAGGATTTATTCAAATTTTGACCCCATAAACGAGCTAATTTGCCTCAAAAATGAGGCAATAACATGAAAAACAACTGATTTTCGTTCAAAAAAAACTAACTGTCAAATAGAAATCACGCACAAAATAATTAACAAACTGTCAAACTTGGGTTTAATCATCCTAGAATATTCTTCTTCAGATTTTCTACCTATAAATGTTGTGGCCACATTAGATTCGTCTTCTTCATGTGCAACAATGTTATCTACAACAACAGACATAGATGCTGCAGGTATTCCATGAAATTTTGATACTAATAATGTAGCTGCAGTTTCCATATCTATTGATATTGCTCCAGCATGTTTATGAAATAACATTAACTCTTCAAAGTTTTCTGTAAATCTAGAACAAGTAGTATAGTTTACACCGATATGCGCTGTAAGTTCTTCTCTTTGTTCAAGTTTATCATATAACTTATTTGTTAAATCAAAATCGCAAACTGCAGGAACTTTTTTAGGTAAATAATGATCAGTTGTTGCTTCATCTCTTATTGCAGCAGTAGATAAAATAATATCTCCCACTTCTTGTCCTGAACCAATTCCGCCACAAGAACCAATTCTAAGAATATGAGACACTCTCCAGACCTTACTAATCTTTCAACTCCTGTAGCGGCGTAAGAAGGGCCTTGTACAGAAGTTATTGTAATTACTGCACCAGTGTCTAAAGTATGATATAAATGTTCTCTATCCCATACTTCATAAGATTCACTCTCAATATCTGGAAAAAGATTTTTTATAATATTTAAATAACCTCTTTTTTCCATTAGAATACCAAAATTAGAGTCTCTATTTATGGGAATTCCATCTACATAACGAATTCCCTCTATTAAACTTATATTTCTTTTTCTTGAATTATTCATATTAGAACCTTCTAAGGATATACTCTCTTTTGATCTCTTGGAAATAGACTTGCCATTCTAACATCTATTAAATTATAGCAAAATGCCATCATTCTTTCCATTCCAGCACCAAATCCTGAATGTGGTATTGAACCAATCATTCGTAAATCTTCATA
>JAHJDK010000135.1 GCA_018812505.1 Nanobdellota archaeon
AAATATCCTTTTTTTTAACTAAATAAATAATTAAACATGAAACTAAATATGAAATTATTATTCCAAGCAACAAGTTAATGTATTGTATTTGGTATATATTATGATTATAAGATGATATTAACCAGCTGGTTATTGAACCTGTTGTATCTGCAGGACACGGTGCTTTAATACATCTTATTCCATTATCATAATTGATAAAAGGTACGAAGAGAATCAGAATTATTATAGACGTCAATATTTTTATTTTTGTTGGTTTAAAAAATTCTTTCCAATCCATTTTAATTACTCTAATGGCACTTCACTCCATAGTTTCCATTCATTTGATGGACTGTATGCTCCTACTATGTACAGTGGTGGTGCATCATATCCAAAGTGTTGTTTGTGTACTTGTGAGAATCTTTGTGGATGACCAGAGCTTAAGCCGTACACTGGGCTTCCGAATGCAGACCATGTTTCTGGCAGTATTGTTTGTGGGTTGAAGCTTCCGGGTTCTGCGATGAAGTCTTTGTATCCTTTTTCTCTTAAGAACTCAACTATCTCTTTTATAGGTGCGTTTCCTTTTCCAACAGTTAAGTGCTCATCATCATATCCAAAGTTGTCTGTTAGGTGTATGTGGCTTAACACTTTTGCTTCATGTAGTTTTTTCACTTTTTCTAGTGCCCACTTTGAAAATCTCTTGTTGAATTGTTCATCTGTTTCTGTTGGTACTCCGCTAGCATCTTTTTTTCGTTCAAGTTTTGATTTCCATAGGTTTAAGTGTCCAATGTCTAGTGTGGTTCTTATATGTGTTTCAGCTAGTTTCTTTGCTCTTTCTTCACCTAGACTGGTTGATAGTTTCTCAGCCATCTTCTTTCTTGATTCCTGTACTAATTCTAATAATTCGTCTGGATGGCTTCCGTATTGTAGCGGGTCATAGCTTTCTGGAGCGATGTATAATGGGTCTTGTAGTTTGTCTTTGTTTTGTTCGTATTTCTGCCAGGTTCTTATGCCTAGTTCTGATAGTGTTTCTGATGATTTTTTAAGTCCGTAATCATGCATGGTGGTTACGTTTTCCATTGCTTCTTGCGCTTCTGTCGCATGCACGTCTGCTGCTGCTGATGCTTCGTGTGTATGCCTTAGGTGTGCTTCTTTTTCTCTTATCTCGTTTTTAAGCCATTCTTTTATTGGTATTTCTTTTGGAGGTACCATTTCACTACTATTACCATAACCAAAATATTTTTTTGTTGTTAGTCTCCATTTCTCATCATCTGGTAATGAGTCGTCTAGTTTGGAGTAGAACTCATGCGCTTTTCTGAATTCATCAAGCTCTTCTTTCTCCCGGTCATACCTGAGTGCGTAGAATAATGAGTGTCCTTTGTGCTGTAATATCTGGTTTATGTATTGGGTTTTTGAAAAAATCTCTTCAGGTGTTAATTGTCCGTGTGGATGCTTTTCATTCCACCACTTGGCTTTGTCTTGAAAATATTTCCAGTCTCTTCTGACTGTCTTGAAACTCATCTCTTCTGATTTCCATTCTGGTACTCTTCTGAATATCATCTCTGCTTTTTCTGTTTGATACTCCCATTCTTTCTTGACTGTTTCGCCGCTTAGTCCTATCCAGTCCTCTGCTTCATAAGTGTTTCCGTTCTTGTCTTTTTTCCCGACAAGACTTATTCCTTTTTCTTTTTCATAGTTTGCAACTGTTTTGAATACTGGTTCATAGATTGGAGTGTCTTTTCTCATGGCTTTCAAGTCTCCTGTTCGTTTGTCTATTACCATGACTGGTGCTTTTATGTCTTCATTTATGAATCCTCTAAAACTGTAGGTTTCTCCACCGATTTTTTCGTTTCCAAAAAAATCATATGCTGGTCTGCTCCATTCTCCGGTGTGTACTACTATTGCTCCTCCGGTGCTTGCTTCTGCTGCAAAGTCAATCGCTTTCTCTACTTCATCTATTGTGTTGTCTCTGTTTTGTTCTTCAAATCCTCTTTTTGGGTCAAATCCTGCTAATCCTTGAACTCCTACTGTTGCGTGTGTTGTACTTTTGACTTTGTTAATCTCTGCTAGGTTTCTCATCTCCTGCCTTTCTTCTTTGTCAAAGCTTTCAGGTGTTGCTCTCTCTTTTTGTCCTTTGCCTGCTCCGAAGAATTCAAATTCTACTTTGCTGGCTCCTTCTTTTATCTTTGCATTCAATGCTTGTAATTGGTGTTGAAATGGGTTTAGTGATGTTCCTATCTCTTCAGGTCCTAGGTCTGTGTTTATAGACCTGTCTCCTGAACTTAGTTCTATTGGTCTTTCTATTCCTTCTTCGTCAAACTCTGGTCGATAGGTTCTGTCTAATGAATGATAATATCCTGTTGTGAATATCATATGTGATCTCCTGATTTATAGGTTCCTCCTGACTGAAAGTTTTCAGATATTGATTGTATTACTTGTTTTGATCTTTCTATATATCCAAACGGGTCTTTGTCGTTTACCATGTCTACATTGCTTGTTGCTTGTTCTAATCTTTTTTGACGTTCGTATATGTTTTCTCTTTCTGATGAACTTATGTATTCTCCGTTTTGTATCTTTTCAAGAGTGCTTCTTAAATCATTGTAGGAGTTGTAATCTGTGAGTTCATATATTCCTGTAGCTCCTAATTGTTCTAGTGGAGCGCCGTAAGCTGGACCTGCTTGTTCCCTTGCTTCATCTGTTATCCTTTCGTTTTCAACTACTTCTTCAAGGCTTTCTTGTTCTGTTTTTTTTTTCTTGTTTGAAGCTTCTTTTTCTATCTCTTTAAGTTCTGGTATTTGTTCTCTTAATTCTTGCAGTATGTCTTCTTCTGATAGTTCTTTTTCACTTGCTAGAAGCATCTCTTCTGCTTCTTTTAGTTCTTTCTTTTTCTTTTCTTCAAAATCCTTTAGTTCTTTTTCTTTATTCTTTTTTAGCTCTGAGAGTTTTTCAAGCCATTCTTTTCTTTTGTCAGTTAGATTTACCATGATAACATTTGATGACCTTTTTTGTAGTTCTTGTAGGTTTGCCAAGCGTTGAAAATTGCTACTCCTGAGGCTTTTTTCAGTTGTGATTTTGTCGGTTTTTTTACGCCTGTTGGTTTTTTGGCTTCGGTTTCGAATACTCCGCTTGGAAGTAGCGCTCCTATTAGGTCAAACACTCCTTTTACAACTGCCACGAATGGGTCCAGCATTCCTAGGTTCTTTGGTTTTTTTACTTTTTTTTCTTCTTTTTCTGTTTCTTCAATATCTTCTCCTGCTTGTTTGAGATATAATTCTAGTTCTTCTCCAAGTGCTTCCATAGCAGCTTTTACTGATCCGTCTATGACGCTGAATAGCTTCATGCTTTCTTCTCTTCTTAGTTTTTTGTAGTTTTCTATTTGTTTATCTGTCCACCCGTATATTCTTAGTTTCATAGATGCTCTTCCAATATGTATTGGTCCTTTATGTGCGTATTGGTCTTGGTGGAAGCTCAAGTCTGGTTTTGTTCTGTATTCAAAGCTAGCAACTATTACTGGGTGTGCTCCTGTTTTTGATGGTTTGACTGCCATGAATTCTACTTCTGTCATTGATGTTTCAAAAGCAGATACTATATCTGCACTTTCGATTTGTTTTTCGCTCATCTGCATTCTTCTTATGTTTCTGAGGTATGGTTTTAGCCAGTCCATGTACATCTTTATGACTGCCCAGTGTTGTCTCAGATATTTTAGTTGGAATTTTCTTCTGTCTTTGAGTTCTTTGCCTGTTTTTTCTTTCCAGATGACGAATGATAATAGTTTTCTTTTCAACACGTTCTTTATTGCTTGGTTGTATTTTGTAGCGTCTACCACTTTATCTACTTCTTCTGCCTTGTAAACATGTGTGTTAAAGAACAAGTCTGGCAGTATTGTGAATCCTACTTGTTGTGCTAGTCCGTATACTGATGAGGGGTTTTTACTGGCACCTTCAACCATATCTATGTATAGCCCTTTTAGTGATATATCTGCGCTTTTGAGTTCTTTCCAGAGGTCATACATCACTAGTCTTTCATCTATTATTCTTAGTTCTCTTACTATTTGAAATAGTTCTCTGACTAGTTTTCCAATCGCTATCAGGTATTGACTGACTGTTTCTTGTTGTATTTTTAGTCTGGCTTGAGCTGCGCCCCAGAAAGCACTTTGTTCTGATGCTGAGAATATGTCTGTAAGTTTGTATATCATGTGATATCCTTGATCTCTTCTTAACTGGCTTAGAATCCAGTAGTACATCTCTTCAAGTGATGTGTTGTATGACTCGTTCATGAGCCAGTATCTCTTTACAGGTGATGGATATCCTGTTGGAAAATAGTCAGACATTTTACCGTCTGCTTGTGGTTGTACATTTGCTTCTTCTGCTATTTCTTCGTCGGCATATTTTTGAGCTTCTTCATCAGATATTCTTTTTATGAATTTTTTCCTTTCTTTCTTGCTCATAACTTCTAAGACTTCTTTGCCTTTTTTATTCCAGAATTCTGTTTCAAGCAGTCCTTTTGAGTACTCTGACATTTTATTATACCTTCGGTTTTGTTCTTTATAATCTTTTCGTTTAATGAGTTATTTGTGATGATGAACTTCTTTTCTTTCTTTTAGTTCTTTGATATGTAATATTTTTGTGTTTATTAGTTTGTCAAGGTCGTATGATATGTCTTCCAGCATGATTGACATATGGTTTCCTCCTAGTAAGTGTGGTATTATGACATAGTCTGCTCCTTGGTCGTATAGTTCTAGTGCATCATCTAAATCCATTGAGGTAACTATTATTATTGCGTGTTTGTTGACATTTCTTATTTTCTTGATTAATAATTCTGCTGCGTTTGCGTCAGGTATTGTTGAAATTACCATTTCTACTTGGTTTAGTTTTAGTTTTTCAAGTATTTCTATATCTCCTGCGTCTCCGTATATGCATGGTTGTTTTGTTTTTATCAGTCTTTTTACTATGTCTGGGTTGAAATCCACTATTAGGAAATCTTTGTTCATTTGTTTTAGTGTTTTGCCTATGCTGTATCCCATTCGATCATACCCTATCAGTACTACTTTATGGCTTGGGTTTTCTTCCATGAATGTTAGCTCTTTGTTGTTCTTGCTTAGTTTTTCGAATATTTTTAGGTATCCTTTTGTTTTCTCATATATTTGTGAGTCGAATTTTATGAAGTACGTCGAGGCTGTTATAGTGATTGTCGCTAATAGGGTTGTTATTGATAGGAATTCGTTGCTTATATGTCCTAGTATTGCTCCTTGTGCTATTATTATTAGTGAGAATTCTGATGTTTGTGCTAGTACTGCGCTGGTCATAAATGCTGTTTTTCTTTTATATCCAAAAACGCTTAATATGGTTGTTATCAGTGTTGGCTTGAAAATTGTTATTAGCAGTGTGAGCATTATTAGTGGTATAATCCATTGAGAAACGTTTGTGAACATTAATTTCATTCCTAATGAGACAAAGAATATTGTTGAGAAAAAATCTCTTAAGGATCGCACTTTGCTTTCTATTTCTAGGTTGTATGGCAGGTTTGCTAGTGATACTCCTGCGAGGAATGCTCCTATTGCTATTGATAGTTCTAGAGCAGCTCCTAACATTCCGAATGAGAAACAGACTGTTATTGCTATTAGGAATAGTATTTCTTGTGATCTAGCTGCTACTTTGAATATGATTGGAAATATGAATTTTCCGCTTATATATACTAGTGCTATTAATCCGAACACTTTTAGTATTGATGCTGCTAGCAGTGCTGCTGAGAAGTTGCTTATTGTTTGCAGTGATGATAATGCTATTATCGCAAAAAGGTCTTCCATTAATAATATTCCTATAACTATTCTTCCGTGCAATGTGTCTAATTCGTTTTTGTCTGCTAGTAGTTTTATGACTACCATTGTGCTGCTGAAGCTTACTATTAATCCGATGTATATTAGTTCTTTGCCTGCAAATCCTGTCCACATACCTATTACTACTCCTGCTGTAAACATAGTTAGTATTTGTATTGTGCTGCCTATTAGCACGACTTTTCCAACATCTTTTAGTTTTCTGAGATCTAGCTCTAGTCCAACTATGAATAGTAAGAATGCGACTCCTATTTCTGACAGCGTCCTGATGACTTCTGTGTCTGTAATCCATCCTAATCCTACAGGTCCTATTATTACTCCTGCCAGTATGTAAAGTGGTATTAGTGGTTGTTTCAGTAATCGACCTATGTATCCTAGAATTGTTGCAAATATTATTATTATTCCTATATCATAAAATATGTTGGTCACTGAACACCTCTTTTTTTAGTTGTCACTCGTGTATTCTTTGAAACCTTTTTATATATAAATTTATTGGATTTTATTATTTTTCTCCTGCTTTCCAAATATTTTCAAATAATTCTCTGTAACTGTCTGCTAATCCTTTACTTTTTATTAGTACTGCAAATATTGGTTTTGTAGTGTATGATACCTGGATTACTTTGTCGTTGTATATGAATATGTCTACTGGTGTTTGGTATGATCCTTTGGCAATGAATCTTCCTGTGCCGTGATATTCTTTTAGGTATGTTTCGTTTTTTCTTATTTTTTGATCCCAGATGCATCTTGCTTTTATTTTTGATTCCTTTTTTTTCTTTTGATATATGTGCCAGTATGGTCCTAGTACTTCTTTGAGTTTTCCGGATGCAAAAGCTATGTATTGGCCGTTTGGAGTTAGTTCACTTAGCATATTTTCCAGCATGGTTTTGTATCCTTTGTATCCTTGGTAGATTGTTGCTTCTTGTTGTTCTCCTTCAGACTGTTTTTTGATTGTGTGAAGTTCTGGCAGTATGTTTTTTATCTCTAACTTTTCTTGGTCTAGTTGTCTTTTTTTCTCTTCTAGATAGTCTAGTAATCTATCGGGATTTGTGGCTTGGAAGTATTTTTTGTTGGTTTTTTTTGTGTAACTTACTAGTCCTTTTCTTTGTAGTTTTTCTAGGTTTTCGTACACTTTTGAACTGTTGATTTTTATTTTTTTTATTAATGGTCCAGATGTTGTTTCTCCTGTTTCTAATAATGCTACATATACTTTTATCTCGTTTTTTGTCAGACCTGCTTTTTCCAGTATTTCTGTGTTCACTATGCTTTTAAGCATTTGATATATTTAAATCTTTCCCCCTTTAAGGGATAGCGATAGTTAAAATATAAGTGTTACTTTACAGTAATAAAATGATTATTTTACCTGTTGAAAAAAAATTGAGGGCCAGAGTTATGCTTGAAGTAGCAGACAATGTGTTAAAACCATCTGTTGCATCTACATCATTATTATTCGCTGTGAAAGATAAAGATATATTTGATAAAACAGTGTTTGATATAGGATCAGGAACTGGTTACTTAGGTATAGGATTGATGATTAGAGGAGCTAATTATCTTTATGCTACAGATGCAAATCTTGATGCATGTAACCTTACTTTAAGAAACGCTGGTTTGAATAATATTGGTGATGATAAATTTGAATGTAAATGTGGAGAATATGATGAACCATTCAATAGGTATGAACAGAATGGACTTGAAAATAAGATAGATACAATAATCTCAAATCCTCCTTTGATGCCTAGTAGACTCTCTAGGGAAGAGTATGGTCCAAACGAAGCAACATCTACAGAGGATGGATCAGAGTCTATTCTTAAGATACTTGAAAAGGCAAAGTATCTTCTAAAAAAAGGAGGAATAATTTATTTTCCTATATTCAATTTTTCAAATCCTAATAAAGTGAAAACTTTTGCTGAGGAGAACTTCTTGTCATCAGTAGTCGCAACGCATGATGTTATTTTTGACCATAACAAATTATCTCAAGTGGATTTTTTCAATGCAATATATGCATCAGGAAAAGGATACAGTGTAGAGCATCAAGGTCATCCTTATTGGAGAATAGAAATAATGAGATGCGAAAAATGATGTTAATCAACAAAACAACTTTTCCAGTAAATAAGGGTGCTTTTAATATGTTGGAATTTGGCGAAAAAGAAATTAATGTATCTGTAACTATGCAGGACTTGGTTTTAAGCAGGAAATTTCCGGGTGTTGTTCCTATGCATTACATGATTGATTATGATAAGAGTGATTTGACAGTTTTGGTAAGCAACACCATTAAATCGTTAAAAGAATACGACTGTTATGATTATACAAACATGAGAACTGTGAGAGCAGGTTCTTCTCATGTCATAGATAAAAAAGATGGAAGTGTTATTATTAAAAAAAATCATTCTATTCTTCCTGCTCATATACAAACAAGTCAAGACTTTTTCTTAAATTTCATCAAAAATAGTTTTTACAAAAAACTTTCTCTGAATGAAGTGACTGCATCGATGTTGTCAGGAGGAATTGATAGTGTAATATCCACATATTTGGCAAAGAGTTTCAATTCTGATATTGTTGCTTATACTTTTTTAGTTGAGGGTCAGGAATCTGAAAATAGCGATTTAAAGCATGCTATAAATGCTGCAAAGATATTAGACGTTCCTCTTCAGATAGTGCAAGTGTCTGGAGATGAGATTCTGGAATGCATCGATGATATAATTTATATTACTGAAGATACCAAAGATTATAATATTTATAGTGCCACAGGAGCTTACTTTTTGCTGAAAAAAGTGCGTGAAGATGGACATAAATTTGTTGTGTGTGGTGAAGGGCCTGATGAGATATTTGGGACCTATGATTCTTGGGGGTCACATCAACTTAGTTCACAAAAGGCTTCTCAGCCAGAATATAGGTGCAAATTTGTTAATAATCTGGATTGGAATCTTTCCAGAGGAACAAAAGTGGCTAACTATCTGGGGGTTGATTTGTTCTCGCCTTTTCTAAATTCAGAATTCATAAATCTGGCAGTAAATATTCCTTCAGAAGTTGTTCATCAATATGGACACAGAAAAGGGATACTTGCAAAAGCTTTTGAAGATGTTTTGCCTTTAGATTTATTGCTAAGACCTAAAGTAAGATTCCAAGATGGTAGTGGAGTTACACCTATTCTAAGAAAAGCAGGTGTTGATAATGCTTATATCAAAAGAGTGTATGATTTAAAATTTAAATAACTCACTAGAACCAGTTTTTTCTCTTGAAATAAATGTATAATGCCATTACTGATCCTATTATAAGGCCCCATGCTAATAAATAACCATACTTCCAGGGTATTTCAGGCATGTAGCGGAAGTTCATACCGTACAATCCAGTTATGAATGTTGGAACCAAGACCAATGATCCAAGAGCAGTAATCCTTTTCATGATTATGTTCATGTTCTTGGAAACTGCACTCATGTGAATATCTAGTGTTTCAGATAATATGTCCCTGTAGGTTCCTACCATATCTAATAATTGAAGCGTGTCATCGTAGACATACCTGAAATTCTTTATTTCACTGGAATCAATTCTTTCAGAGTAGTCCTCATCAATGTTTGACAATACTTCCCTGTTTGCAGCTAATGCTTTGTGAAAATATATGAGTGTCTTTTTTATCTCTGATATGTTCATCAGAATCTCGTTTTCAGGACTCTTAATAACTATATTCTCTATTTTATTAATCTCTTTATCTATATCATCTGTTGCTTCGAAGTAGTCATCCATCACTCTTTCAAGCAACTGGCATGCTAATCTGCTAGTTCCTTTGTTAAATGTTTTTTTAAGAGAGGTTGATTCAAGATTCCATAATCTCTCTAAACCTTCAATTTCTCGCTGTCTAAAAGTCACGAATAAGTTTTCAGAAATGAGTAAAGCTATAGACGTTGACACGTTTTGTTTTCCTTTTTTGAAAGGGCACTTGAATATAAGCATGGAAAAATGTTCTAATTCAGTGGCATTAGGCCTTTCATCTTCGTCAATACAACGCTCAATCTCTTCTTTAGGAATTTTCAGCGTGTTTTTTATGACTTCAATCTCTTCTTTAGAAAGATTATAGCAGTCAAGCCATTTTCGCTTGTGAAAGTCCATCTCATCTATCTGGACTTCTGCCACTTCACTGTCTTCAAAGCCTGTCTGTTTAACTCTAATCATTAGAACTATCTCTCCTCTTTTATGTTTCTTTTAGAGGTTTACATATATAAATTTTATGCAAGTAAAAATTTTTACTTTTGAACCAGATGTTTATTATCCTTTACAGAAACGACTTTGTAGAACTTATCTCCAACTCTTGCCTTGGGTGATTTGAAGGTTACTATGTCGCCTTTCTTTGCTGTCTTAACTTTTTTATCATTAACCATAAGCTCTGGAAGCTTTCCTTCAATCACTCCAGTTGTAAAACCTATAATATAATAATAATCATTTTTAGCTATTTTTTCACATTCAAGTTTTACTTCTGCAACCCCTGTTTTGTTGTAATAATTACTTATCTTTCCAAGCAGGACTTTTCTGGTTGTAGCTTTTGAGCCGTAAACACCTGCCCATGCATGCAATGGTTTGCCCAAGTAAAAGCCTGTTTCAAAACCTCTGTTATAAACCCTTTCCATCCTCTTGATTAAATCTTTTTTTAGCTTTTTAGTTAATAATCCTTTTTTATAGGCATCAATTGCTTTTCTATAAGATTCAACAACTATTCTTACGTACTCTGGTGATCTTGCTCTGCCTTCGATTTTGAAAACATCAATCCCTGCATCTATTAATTTGTCAATTATAGGCATTGTGCAGAGGTCTTTAGGAGACATGACAAACTGGTTTTCAAGTTCTAGCTCTGTGCCTTCTTCAACATCTGTAACTTTATACTTTCTCCTGCAAACCTGTATGCACTCGCCCCTGTTTGCTGACTTGTTATAGGCTATTTGGGACATAAAACACCTGCCAGAGACAGCTATGCACATCGCTCCATGGACGAAGCATTCAATCTCAACATCAAGATTGTCTTTGATAATTCTTTCTTTTATAGATTTTATCTGTTCTAAGTCAAGTTCTCTTGCAAGCACTAACCTTTTAAAACCTAGTTCGTGATATTTTTTCAAAGATTGATAATTAGCGACAGATGCCTGTGTTGATAGGTGAAGTTCAAAACCAAGTTTTTTTGCCTTTTCTAAAACCATTAAATCCCAGCAGATGATTGCGTCAATGTTTGCTTCTTTTGCAGATTTAAGAATGCTATCAACTAATAACTCTTCATGGTCATAAATTATACTGTTAATTGTTAGGTAAACCTTTACATTATTTTCGTGAGCTCTATTTACAACTTCTTTCAACTCCTTAAGAGAAAAATTAAGACTGCCAAATGTTCTCATATTGAGAGTTTCAGTTCCTAAATAAACAGCGTCTGCGCCGGAATCTATGGCTGCCTGTAACATCTCAAAGTTGCCAACAGGAGCCATGAGTTCAGGTTTCATAATTTTTAGTATTAGGTTTTGGTTTTTATATTTTGGGAATATTGATACATAAAAAAACAATGTCGCGTTTCACTAGTCACTGGACATGCTCGCGTGAGGTATTTAAACCATTTTTTCTATGAAATACTATGAATACTTTTGAAAAAGCCAGGATTCTGGGAGAAGCAGGTGGGTATGACTCCTGTGGTCCAAAGATGTGTGAAGTAAACGTTAGAGAAGGACTTGGAGGAATATACTATGCCAAAGCCGAGCATAAAACCTACAGAATATTCAAAACTTTAATGGAAAACAATTGCTCTTTTGACTGCAAGTACTGTGCAAATGCTGCTGGTTGTAAGAAGAATAAAGCCGCTTATGAACCAGAAGAACTGGCAAAACTATTCATGCATCTGAATAAGAACTTAGCAGTTGACGGATTATTTTTAAGTTCTGCAGTCTCAGGAAATCCTGATAGGGCGACTGAGAAAATGCTTGAAAGCGTAAGATTAGTAAGACACAAGTATGGATTTAAAGGATATGTGCACTTTAAAGTGTTGCCAGGCACATCTTATGAATTAGTGAAACAAGCATCTGAAATGTCAAACAGAATGAGCGTCAACATAGAAACTCCCAACAAAACAATAATGAGTGAGTTATCAAGCTGCAAAGATTACAAAATAGATATTTTGAAAAGACAAGCATGGATTTTAAAGATGAATCTTCGAAGTGGACAAACAACACAGATGATTTTGAACTGCTTGTCAACAGACAAAGACGTCTTGAAAATGATGAAATGGGAGTACGAGCAGATAAAAATCAAGAGAATGTACTTTTCAGCTTTCAGGCCTGTGAAAGGAACTCTGCTGGAAAACGAGAAAGCAGAACCTGAAATAAGGCAGAACAGATTGTACAACGTTGACTTTCTGATAAGAGATTACCACTTCAACTTCAAGGACTTTAACCAAGTGATGAATGAAGGGATGCTGCCAAGAGAAGACCCAAAACTAGCGCTAGCAAAAGCAACCTTTGACAAGCCCATAGATATAAACGAAGCCAGCTATGAAGAATTAATCAGAATACCGGGCATAGGGCCTACAACTGCTAAAAAAATCATTCAAGGAAACAAGATAAAGAAATATGAGGATTTGCACAAACTAGGAGGATGGATAAACAGAGCAAAACCATTCATAGAAATAGAAGGAAAAAGACAGAAGATGCTGATGGAGTATTAGAAAAAGACGTTTTGAAATCTATAATAAATTATTTAAATAAGTATAACAAGATATAACTTAAATTGGAATTAAAATTATTTAAGCCAAACATAAAAAATGTTTTAATAGGTATTTTGTTTTTTTTCATTATTGGTTCTGCTGTTTGGGTTCCTTTTTATATAACTTCAAATGCGCATGGCTTCTTGGAATCAAATTTATGTATTGTTGAATTAACATTTTTAGTAGTAGTTCTATTAATTAGTTATATCTTATCTGCAATTTTAGTTTATAATTTTAAACTAGCTTATATAAAAGAAACTTCTTTATCATTAAAGTTCATAATTATATTTTTGTTGATTAAATTTTGTGGGGCGATACTTTTAGTGTTTGATGGAACTATTTCTTCAGACAGTCCTGCTTTTTCATCTATGTTGCTATTAAAATAT
>JAHJDK010000136.1 GCA_018812505.1 Nanobdellota archaeon
TATAATAAAAATAAAATAAAAAATTTATGCAGCTATTTTCAGGTTTAGGCTGTCTACGAAGTCTTTGTATCTGTTTCTGAGTGTGACTTCTGTGACTCCTACTGCGTTTGCAATCTCGTTTTGTGTTCTTTTTTCTTCGTTTAGTTTGCTTGCTGCGTAGATTGCTGCTGCTGCTAGTCCTAGTGGATTTTTCCCTGATGTTATCTCTTTTCTCTGTGCTTTTTCCAGTAATCTTATCGCTGTTGTGTGTGTTTTCTGGCTTAGTTCTAGGTTTGAGATGTATCTGCTGATGTAATTTATAGGGTCTGATTGTGTTACTTTTATGTCCATTTCTCTGACGACGTATCGGTAGTTTCTTCCGATGTCTTTCTTGTCTATGTTTGTAACAGTTTCTAGATCATCTAGTGTTTTTGGTATTTCGTAGTTTCTGCAGACTATGTATATGACTGCTGCTACGATTGTTTCTGTGCTTCTTCCTTTTACTATACCTTTTTGGGCTGCCATAGTGTATATTCTTGATGCTTCTTCTTCTATGTTTTTGCTTAGTTGCAGTACTGATATTAGTCTTTGGATTTCAGAAAGTGCTATTTGTAGGTTTCTTTCGATTGCTGAGGCAACGTTGTTCTGCCATTTTCTTAGTCTGAAGTATTTATTTTTGTTTTGTTTTGATAATTGATATATGTCTGATTTGCTTCCGATTGATGTTCCTAGTCCTTTATCTGCACGTGTATATGATAATGGTGATCCTGTTCTTCTTCTCTTTGCAGCTTGTTCTTGATCCATCTCTCTCCATTCTTGTCCAAAGTCAAACATTTTGTCTTCAACAACTAGTCCGCATTCATTACATGCGACTTCTCCTTTTTCTTTATGGTGAGATAGGTTTAATCCTCCACATTCCGGACAGCTTTTATTAATTTTAGTCATAATATCCCTCCTTTTGTTATAGAATCCCCCAAGAATCCCATTTTTGTATTATTATTGTTTATATTAATTCTTTTTTGATACGTTCAGTATGAATGTTCAAAATAAGTTTTTTCTTTTTTTGACACGTTCATTATGAACGTTCAAAAACAAGTTTTATCTTTTTCGATATATCTTGTTTTGATAGGTGATACATATTTAGTATTTAAATGTTTCGTTTTTAAAAAAACTTTGTCGAGGAGAAACCTTTTTAATCATCTAGGAGTTAAAAATGTCTTCCCAGTCAGAAACTTTTAGTTTTTCACAGCCACTAAACTCTAAACCTAGTATGTAGGGTTCTTTTCTAACATCGAAGTGCAGCTTTAAGGTTCTGCCTGAAGGAACAACCATTGAGACATCATCGACATCTGTATCTCCAGAGTTGTCAAACTTGAATTCATATGTTTTGGCCAGAGTTTCAATAACAATATCATCTGGTTTGCTATTTGTGATGAGCAATTCCATAGTCATATTATCCTGAAAGAATTTCGCGCCGCTTATAACTATGTCTTGAGCATCAAGTCTGTACCTGCAACCTTGATTATTGTTTGTTCCTATTGAAAATGTTATGGTGTCAAGGTAAGGCGCTAATATCCAGACTGCAACTCCAAGGATTGCTATTAAAATTATCGTGTTTAGAATGATTCTTTTTCTTGGAAGTTTTTCATCATTATCAAAGAATGTGTGTCTGAAGCTCTGTTTTAAAATGCTCCAGAATGATTCTTTTTCAGTGGTTGTTTTTTTTCTCCAATCAACGAATTCTGCTTCTTCATTGTTTTCAACATGTTTTAGTTCAGCGCCACATCTAGCACAAAAACTATCGTCGATATCTGCTTGGAATCCACATTTTGAACAGAATGCCATATTATTGGAAATAGAAAGTCATATATAAATTTTATTTATTAAATCGTAGTAACTATATTTAATTTTTTAGTCGATAATATGAACGAAAATTATATAAATGATTAGAATTTATTTTTATGTAATTTCCAATTGGAAAAAAGGGGAAAAATCTTAATTGGATTTAGTATGAGGTGTGGTTAATGAAGAATCAAATATATACAAAACTATTTCTAGCAATAATTTTGGTTGCAATGATGAGCGCTTTTGTAAGCGCTGAAGTTCTGGTTATGAACCTGAACAGTGTACAGTACACATCCGGTGAATCAGCCAAAGTGTTTGGTTATTTGTTGGATAATAATTATGATGGTCTTAATTATACTACAGTTAATTTCTATCTTGATGGTGGCTCTGTAGGATCTGAAGTCACGTCAAGTGATGGATACTATGAGCGGTATTTTACTAATCTTACAGCAGGAAACCACACCCTGATTGCAAACACCTCCTCTTCACAACAAACATTAACCTTTACTGTATTCCCTGCAGCGCAAATCCCCTCATACCAGATAATAGCTTCTTCACTTGTTGCAAGATACAGCAACCCAACAATAAGTTTTACTGTAAAAAAATATCTTGGAACCACACTAACAAATGAAACCTATTCATACAAAATATATTATGAGAACGGAACTTTATACAGCACAGATTCAGGTGTGAGCAATGCTTTAGAACCAGCAAATTTGCCATCACAAGTTGGACTTTATACTATAGTAGTAGATAATAAGAAGAGTTTCACAGTGTCTGTGGCGCAGTTCACACTAAAATTTAAAATAGCAGATCAATCAGGAAATCAGAAGTACACTTTTAAGCCTAATGGTATAGCTTATTTTCAGGTTGAAGGATTCTCAAATGGGCAAAAAATCTCAAACGCAACAGTCACTGCAAGAGTCAAGGATTCTACAGGAACAACCAAGACAGTTACGTTCACAGAAAGCACTACAGGACTCTACAAGGGAAACACCAATGTAACCCAGACAACACCTATTCAGTTGAGGGCTGGTGATTATGAAGTTGAGTTCAACATGAAAGACTCGTCAAACAACGAGCAGAAAATAAATGGGTTCTTCACAGTATTAGGATTAAATGTTGAAGTTAGTTTGTTGAATAAAAAGTCGTACAGAGCAGATGATACTGCAGAGTTTGACGTATTGGTCAAGAACTTGGAGAATGGAAACCTTGTGGCTCATAACAGCACAACATATTTTTTGGAGCTGGAAAAAGATGGAAAGTTTTATGATATATCAACTATAGTGAAGTCAGAGAGTGATAAACCAACTCTCAGTTCGAAGTTAGAATTTACAATACCTGAATCTTTAGAAGATGGTAATTATTTCTTGAATGTAAAAGCCAAATCAAGCGGAAAAACTGGAAGTGGAAAGGAATATTTTGAAGTAATGAATACCGAAGTGTTTATTGAATTAACAGATAATTTTGGCGGATTCAGGGATATGTTTCAGCCAGGAGAAATGGCAAAGATATCTGCTTTCTCTCCAGATGCAACTCTTCAATTATTATCTTTAAGAGTTGAGAACAAAAATGGGATTGTGCAGACAACATCCAATGCCACTTTGAATGCTAGTTCAGGCGTTTTGTCATTTAATGTTCCATCAACAATGGGAGAATACATAGCAAAGATTACAGTCACAACAAATTCAGGCTTGACTATAACCAGACAATTATGGTTCTCAGTACAAAACTACTTCTCATTCCTTGACGTGAAAAACCTTGATAATCAATTTCAGTTCATGATGGCAAGTGATGAAAATTTCCTTGGAGAGATAAATGTTTTTGACATAGCAAAAGGCCAAAGTGTTGATTTAACAGGATTTGTAATTAAATTTGATAAAATAACCAATGAGGAAACAAGATCAGAATACACTAATATACAAACAGTGGAAAACTCAACCTATAGTGAGCGAACCGCTGGAAGGGTTTCTTTCAACATAAATCCTCCAGCATTAGATAATGGATTCTACAAGATAGAATACACCATGATTGATTCAAAAGGAAAATCCATCAAGGGCAAGGGATGGTTTGGAATATCTGCATTTGACGTCCAAGTAAACACTTATGATACGAGCGGACAGCAAAAAGAGATTTTTTCAGCAGGAAAAACCATAAACGTTAGTGTGCAGCTATCAATAGTTAAAAATGGAACTGCAACTATACACCGTGAGTTTTTCAACCCAAAAAGTTTCAGCATAACTAATGGACGAGGGTCAACCTTGTTATCAGCTTCACAGAACGAGTTGTCAACACAGTCAGGATTCTATGGTTTCGGCGTAGAAGTTGAAACAACTGATGATGAAGAAGGAATGGGTAATGGATTTTTTGAAATCAGAAGTTTAAATTTCAGAAGCATCAATGTAAGACAGAACGGAGAGTTCTCAGCTTCAGATGTTATTGTTGCTGATTTGACACTTGAGAAATCAGGCGAGCTTGTCAATCAGACGAGTGTAACACTTTCAAGACTTACAAGGTCAAACGATGGAAGAGAAGTAAGTGCAACTGGTTCAGCTGCATTGACAGGAAATCTTGGAAGAACAACAATAAATATAACGCCTAGTTCGGATTTGGAGCCAGGATACTACTTTGCAGAATTAAAAGCTACAAAAGGTATAGATACTATATATAGGGGCTTTGGATTTCAAGTACAGGAAGATAAAGTAATAGTTACTATAAATGGTGCTGATAATGAGTTTAGCCAGACAGAAAATATTGAGATAAACATAAAGGTGACTGATCAGGATGATAATGAAAAAGCAAATGTCACTATTAATCTAACTGGTTTGCTGAATTTTAATACTTGGGCGTCTGTATCTGCTAACAAACAGGCAACTACTTCAAGTACTGGAGTGGCAACAATAACAATTTCAGGTGCGAACTACAATCCTGCAAGGTACGCGCCAATCTTAAGTGTTGAAGGTGTTTCAGAAACAATAGTTGGTTTTGGAAGCGGCGAGTTTGAGATAAAACCTTTCGATACAGCAATAGTCTTCACGAATAATGTAGAATCATTTAGCCAAGATGAAAATATACTTGCAAATGTTTCTGTAACAGGAGACGTGACTGTGACTGCTACTGTTAAGAATATGAACGAAGTAACCCAAACAATAGATTATTATTATGATAGTGGGATATTAACTATTAATAACGATTTAAATTCTGGAGAGTATTTCTTGGATGTGAGTTTAACACAGAGTTCAAGCACTGTTACCAAGAGATTATGGTTTGAAGTGTTAGCTCCATGGATGCAATTACACCCAGTACCTAATCCTCAGTATGCTTCAAATGATACTATATCATTTGACTAAACTGTTTTCACTTTTGGAGCTGCAGGCTGGAATCCTGCAAACGGCACAACTATAGTTATTTCAGAGATAGAAGACATGTGGGGTAAACAAAATCCTGTGGCTGTTAATGAATCAATAGTTGTTAGTTTGAATGAATTTGGA
>JAHJDK010000137.1 GCA_018812505.1 Nanobdellota archaeon
AAGAAGAAGAAATTAAGAAAGAAAAGTTATTAATAAATTCCCTTTTCCCAACTCTACTTCTAAAATATAATAACATTAAAGAATTAACAAATGTAGAAGTCTTTGAAGGATGGGAAGGAATGAAAACTGTATTCTTAGATATGGCACGAGAAATTCCAGAACAAGGAGAAAATTATATTTTTGGAGCAAGTATGGGAAAACAACCAAAAAAAGCAGATATGTTTTTTGAACAACATAGAAAGCGAATGGAAAAAAAACATTATCATTTAAAAATAATATTTAATGAAGAAATGAGAAATTATCTTCCAAGAATAAAACCTTATTTAGAAAATCCAATGCATAAAGTAAAATTCTTACATCACGAAACATTTATAGAATTTAATTTTTATAAAGATACAGTACTATTTACAATACTACAAGAAATGCCACTAATAATAAGATTAAGAAATAATGAAATAGTAGATGCTTTCAAAAAATTTTTTAATACTATGTGGGAACAAGCAAAAGAATAAACTTATTTCTTCTTAAGCCACCAAACACCTGCATACACAAAAGGAGTGTCAATCAAAGCAAACAAAACTTTGAACAACCAATAAGGAATTATAAGCGAGAAAATAAACTGAACTGTAAACTTTGGTGCGACATGATAAAACGCTAAAAACATAAACACTGTGGTATCTATAAATTGACTTATCATCGTCGAAACATTATTCCTAAGCCAAAGATACTTACCTTTAGTTTTTCTCTTCAAAAGATCAAAAGCCCAAACATCATGAAGCTGACTCAACGAGAAAGCAATAATGCTAGCAATAGTCATTCTAAGAGTAGCGCCAAAAATAGAAGCAAAAGCATCCTGATTACCCCAAGTAGAATTAGCAGGCAAGATTATAGAAACATAAATCATAAACAACCCAAAAGTCATTATTATCAAAGCAACATAAACAAAGTTCTTGGCTCTCTGCTTACCATGAACCTCTGCAATTATATCAGTAACCAAAAACATAATAGGAACAAAGAATATACCAACAGAAACCCTGACACCAAACAAAGTAGTAATTTTAGTACCAAGAGTATTAGCCAGAATCAAAGCACCAATAAACAAGCCCAGCAACAAATCAGTTTTGAAATCCTTTGACAACACCATATTAAAACAAAGAAAAAGCACTCTTTAAATTATTTTTCATTTAAACATTTTACAACACAACAATTTTTTTAAATAAAAAACATTTCTATAAACTATAAGGGGGTATAAATGCAAGAATACCTAAACATAATAAAGAAGATTCTAGAAGAAGGAAAACCAAAAGATAATCGCACAGGTATAAAAACAATTGCAATAGCAGGAGCCATATTCGAGCATGACATGTCAAAAGGATTTCCACTATTAACAACCAAGAAAGTACCATTCAGACTCGTCGCTTCAGAACTAGAATTTTTTATAAAAGGAATAACTGATAAGAAATGGCTGCAGGACAGAAAAAATTTTATCTGGAATGAGTGGTGCAGCCCAGACAAAGTACCATACGGACACGACGCAGAAACAAAAGAAAAAATGATTGCAGAACAAGAACTAGGACCAATATACGGATTCCAATGGAGACACTATGGAGCAGAATACAAAGATTACAAAACAGACTACACAAACAAAGGAATTGACCAGCTGAAAAGAGTTGTTGAAACACTCAAAAAAGATCCAACAGACAGAAGAATGATAGTTACAGCGTGGAATCCAATAGCACAACCACATATGGCTTTGCCACCATGCCACTATGGATTCCAAGTAACAGTTATAGGAGATAAGTTGAATCTTATGTGGAACCAACGATCAGTTGACAGTGCTCTTGGATTACCGTTTAACATTGCAAGCTACGCACTACTATTACATCTACTGGCTAAGGAAAGCGGATTAAAAGAAGGAAAACTCATAGGATTCTTAGGAGATGTACACATATATGAAAATCACATTGAAGGGTTAAAAGAACAACTAAAAAGAAAACAATACCCTTTGCCAAAAATAAAAACTAACAATTTCAAATCAATATTTGAATGGAAGTACGAAGATACTGAAGTAATGGAATACGAAAGTCATCCAGGAATAAAATTTGATATAGCAGTATGAGGTAAAAAATGAATGATAACAAAAAAAATGATTTTTTTGGAATCCTCCAAAAATCAGGAGAAGATTTTTGATGGAAGTAATAATCATAGCAGCAGTAGCAAAAAACAATGTTATAGGATACAAAGGACAAATACCATGGCACATAAGCGAGGACTTCAAGCACTTTAAAGAAGAAACAATGAGTTATCCGTGCATAATGGGAGATGTAACATATGAATCATTACCAGAAAATTCTAAGCCATTACCAGGAAGAGAAAATGTTGTGCTGACATTCAACAAAGAATATCATCCAAAAGGAACCACTGTGATGTACGACTTTGAAAAAGCCATAAATTACTGCAAAAAAAAAGGCTGCAAAAAAATATTCATAACAGGCGGAGCAACCATTTACAGAATAGGAATGAAATACACAGACAAACTAAAAATAACCAGAATCCAAAAAGAATATAAAGGTGACACGTTTTTCCCCGAGATAGAAGGGGATGAATGGGCTCTAATCAAAGAAGAGAAACACTACGACGAAAAAGAAAAAGTCGATTATTCATTTCAAACCTTCAAGAGAAAAAAGTAAAAAAGGGGTCGAGAGAACAGTGAGGTTAGCTGAACAGCAAAGTTCAAACCATAAATGACTAGACCTAAAAAAAGAATTGGCGTAGTAGGAAACATAGGTGCAGGAAAAACACTTGTATCAAGATTAATATCATCATTCTTTGATTTTGACTTAAAAGAAGAAGTTGTAAACAAAGAAATTCTTGACTTATACTATAGCAATATGAAAAAATATGCTTTTCCAACACAAATGTTCTTCTTATCAACAAGATACCAAAACATGCTAAAAATGGAAGCAAATCCAAGATCAGCAGTCATAGACAGGATAATGGACGAAGATGTGTGGATATTCTCAAAACAACTAATGATACAAGAAGATATGAGTAAAAAAGATTATGAAATTATTAAGTCAATATACTATAATATGACAGCATCACTCACAGAACTAGACTTAACAATATATTTAAGAACAGACCCTGAAGTGTCAAAAGACAGAATCAGAAGAAGATATGAATTAGATCCTAACAGACTAAATGAAACATCATTAATAGACCCCAACAATCCATACCTTGAACAACTTCACCAAAGATATGAAGAAAGATTCAAAGAAGAAAAATACAAAAATCTAATGATAATAGACACAAACAACTTAATGCTGGCAGATGAAAACAACGAAACACCATTCTACCACGGAGACATAATCCCAACACTAGAAGAAATAAAAGATAGATTATACACAAACTAAAAGTATTCTATAACAAATTTTTTAAATAATCAGACCTAACCTCAACATAAGGGGATTAATTTTGAAAGGTAAATTTATAGTAATAGACGGAACAGACGGCAGTGGGAAAGCCACCCAGACAAGCAAGTTAGTAGAACACCTGAAAAAAGAAGGACTACAAGTAAGAGTTGCAGACTTTCCACAATACGGCTTAAAAAGCGCTGGAATGGTAGAAGACTATCTGAACGGCAAGTTCGGAACAGCAGATGAAGTAACCCCAAAACAAGCAAGCATATTCTACGCAATCGACAGATACGCAGCAGCCAAGAAAATAAAAAAATGGATTTCAGAAGGAAAAATTGTGATTGCAAACAGGTACACATCATCAAACATGGGACACCAAACCTGCAAACTAAAAAGCAAACAAGAAATGAACGAATTCCTGGAATGGTTGGAAGAATTAGAATTCAACATCTTCAAAATACCAAAACCAGACATGACACTCATACTATACATTCCACCAAGCAAAAACCAAGAACTAGTAGATCAGAAAGGACATAGAAAATACCTAAACGGAGAAAAAAGAGACATACACGAAGCAGACTTAAATCATTTAAGAAACGCGTCAGAAGCATACAAGTACTGCGCAAAAAAATACAACTGGCCAATAATAGACTGCACCAAAAATGAGAAATTAATGAGTATAGAAGAAGTACATGAACTAGTCTGGAACAAGATTAAGGAGATAATTAAATGAACATTCATTCTAAAGTAAAACTAAATAATGGTGTTGAAATGCCTATTCTTGGATTTGGAACATGGCTTGTTAATGAAATCAAACCAATTCAATGGACTCTGGAGGAAGGTTATGAGTTAATTGACACAGCAATTGCTTATGATAATGAAGAGTTAATCGGAAAAGCAATAAAAAACTCAGGTGTTCCAGAAAATAAGATATTTATCACAACTAAAATCCCAGATTATCATTACGACAATCCAAGAAACGCGTTTGAAGAAAGCCTAAAAAAATTAAGAAAAATAGATTTATTACTGGCTCACTCTTCTAAATCAAATAAAAGAGTTGAAGCTTACAAAGTATTAGAAGAATTATACAAAGGAAAAAAATGCAGAGCAATTGGCGTAAGCAACTTCACAATTGAACATTTAAAAGAATTATTGAAAAATACAAACATAGTACCAGCAGTTAACCAAGTGGAGTTTCACGTTTATTTCTATCAAAAAAAATTATTAGAATTTTGCAAAGAAAAAGGAATTATTCTGCAAGCATACATGCCAATGGCAAGAGGAAAAGCAAACTTTAAAGATGAAAGATTAAAAAAGATTGCAAAAAAACATTCAAAAACAGTTCCACAAATAATGATTAGATGGATTATACAAAAAGGAATACCCACAATTCCAAAATCATCAACCAAAGAAAGAATAATAGAAAACAAAAACATATTCGACTTTGAACTTGATGAAGAAGATATAAATATATTAGATAATATTCCTGAACAAAGAGCTTTCTGCTCAGCAAATCCATATTGTAAAAGATTTCGAACGAATGAGAGTAAGTTTTTTAAATAAAAGTCAAATTAAAAAAAATAGTAAATTAACAAACACATAAAAATTACAAGATGATAATAGGCATTACAGGAACACTAGGAGCAGGAAAAGGAACAATTGGAGAATATTTAGTGAAGAAAAAAGGATTCAATCATTTCTCTGTAAGAGCAGCTGTTAACAAAGAAATAATAAAAAGAGGACTGCCACTAGGAAGAGATAGTTTAGTAACCGTAGCCAATGACATGAGAAAAAAACATGGATCTAGCTACTGGGTAGAACTATTATATAAAGAAGCTAAAAAGTCAAAAAAAAATTGTGTTATAGAAAGCATAAGAACAGAAGGAGAAATAAACAACTTGAAGAAAAAAGGAAAATTCATACTATTTGGGATTGATGCAAACCCAAAGATAAGATATGAAAGAATAAAAAAAAGAAAAAGCGAAAGCGATGATGTGTCATACCAAAAATTTCTCGAAGACGAAAAAAGAGAGTTCACAGCAAAAGATTCAAACGCACAAAACCTATCAAGATGCATAGAATTGGCAGATTTCAAATTTGAGAATAACAATTTAAGAAGAGAATTATACAAAAAAATCGAAAAAACACTAAAAACAATAGGTGAATAAACATGATAAAAAAAGAAAAACATGTCAGACCAACATGGGATGAATACTTCATGGAAGTAGCAAGAACAATAGCAAAAAGAGCAACATGTGACAGAGGAAGAAGCGGATGCGTAATAGCCAGAGAAAAACAATTGCTGGTAACAGGATATGTTGGCTCACCAATCGGACTGTCACATTGCGACGAAGTAGGACACCAAATGAGAAAAGTGATTCACGAGGATGACACAATTTCACAACACTGCGTAAGAACAATACACGCAGAGCAAAACGCTATATGTCAAGCAGCAAAACTAGGGGTTTCAATAAAAGGAGCAACACTCTACTGCAAGATGACACCCTGCAGAGTTTGTGCAATGCTAATCATAAACTCCGGAATAAAAAGAGTTGTCTGTGAAAAGAAATACCATGCAGGCGAAGAATCAGAACAAATGTTTAAAAAAGCAGGTATAAAAATAGAATACTTTGACAAAGAAATAGAAAAATATGACAATCAATGAACGAACAATAATTTGTCTTTGCTTTTAAGACCAGACTTTATAGATACTTTCTTCTTTAGCAGCCTAGAAAAAAACTTGACAACCTCAAGGTTGGCCTTGTTCTTATCAGCAGGAGCAGCGATATCCACTAAAACAATATTATCCTTAAAACCCTTCAAAACATTTTTCTTAGCATTAGGAAAAACTCTCACCCTAAACCTTGAATTAACAATTAATCTTTCTAAATCCATTTTTTCTACCAAGCAAACTGATGAATCTTCAAAAAGTTTTTGCCAAACATTAATAAATTAAACATAGCCAAAGGATTCCTAACCTTATGAATAAAATTTAAACCATCAGTCATTGATTTTAAACGAACAAAACCTATATTCTTAAAAACATTGTCAAAATAACCATTTTCCAAAGACTTTAAAAAGTACTTCTTAGCAATTAAACTATTTTTCATCGCAAAACCAAAAACACTTTTCTCCCACTCAGTTTGGTAACGAGAAAAATCCATTTTTTCAGACTCCAACTCTTCGACCAAAATCCTGGCAGCTAACTCTCCATCAAATATCGCAGCAGGAATACCACCACCAGTCAAAGGATTAGTGTGACCAGCAGCATCTCCTACAAGCATAAGATTATCAGAATAAAACTTTAACAGAGAACCACCCAAAGGTATTAAGCCACCATTAGTCTCAAGAATTTTTCCCTTAACACCTGTTAGCTTAACAAGATTATCAAGTCTCTCCTTTAAATACACCTGCCTATAAGAACCAACCCCTATATTAAAAGTGTCTTTCTTAGGAAAAATCCATCCAAAACCATTTTCAACAACATTTAATCCAGCAAAAGCACGAATAGTATTAGGATAATCAATTTTTCCCTTAATCTCATATTGTAAACCAATGCCAGAACTTGGAACACCAAGACCTGCACTTCTGGCAACAATAGAAGAAGGGCCATCAGCACCAATCACAGCTCTTGCCTTCAGATTCTTACCAGACTTTAACCTAACTATTGTATTCTTATTTTCTAAACCAACTACAGGAGAAGACTTTAACAACTCAACACCAGCATCAACCGCCAAATCAGCTAATCCAGAATCAAACTTCTTCCTATCAAGGATGTAACCTTTACAATTATTTGTCTTCAAAAACACTAAACCTTTATCAGGACAACCTGCTAACGCAGAATCAATCTTATTTGAAATCCACTCCTTCTTCAACTTCAAACCCAAAAAATCCAAGATGAAAGCATTAACTCCCTCAGCACACTGCTTAGGAAAACCAATCCTGCTGCGCTTATCAACAAGTGCAACCTTTAATCCATTATCAGCAGCAACCCTTGCAGCAGTAGAACCAGCAGGACCAGCACCTACAACCACCAAATCATAAACCATAACAAGAAAAAAGAAACAGATAGTATTTATTTCTTTACTTTTTTAGGAGCACCCTTAACCTCAGGAAAAGGATCATAAGTACCCCACCAAAACATGCAATCAATACAATAATAACCCCAAACACCAAGTTCACGACAAACCATTAATTCGCCACACTTAGGACATTTCTTAGGAACAAAAGTAACCTTAATATCTTCCATTTCCTCATTAGAAAGTTCATCATAATCAACTTCTGACATTTTAGCTGTAATTCCTCCAAATCAACGAGTTACGCTCCGTTGACAAGCAATAATAAGTACGACATAAAGTCGTACGATAAAACTATGAATAATCCCTCCAAGTATGCCTACACTTTTCACATCTTAAAAACTTAGTTTCAGGCTCGTCACCAGCTCTAGTCTGAATAAGCCAATAATAAGCTTTATTGTGTTTACACTTAGGACAATCAGCATCTGTCAAAGGAAGAGTTTTTTCCTCTTCATCAGACACAATTTCAACTTCTTTTTCAATCTTAGAAACAACCTCTTTAATCTCAGCACCTTCAACCTGCTTATTAACAAAACCACAAGAGCAATAAAGAACCTTTTTTCCCTTATCAGTTTTTGGTCTCAATATAGAGCCACATTTAGGGCAAAATAACATTTTAGAAACTAGAGCTTATGAGTAGTTTAAAAAGCTTTTCATTATCTAAAAATCTCTGATTAACTTCCTCTTTGACAGAAGTCTTCTTCAATTCTAAAACTTGTTTTAAAAGTGAATTCATCTTTTCTTACCAACACCAACCTGATTACAATAATTAATAACAGGACATTTGCTGCACCAAGGATTGATAGGACTACAAAGATGCTGTCCAAAAGCAACTAATAAAGAATTAATCTTTTCCCAATACTTAACAGGCAACTTTTTCCTTAAAGCCATCTCAGACTCAAAAGGACTAATAGTTTTGATGTATCCAAAACGATTCATAATCCTATGAACATGAGTGTCAACACAAACAGCAGGCTTATGAAAGCCAACTGCAACCACTAAATTGGCAGTCTTCCTACCAACACCCGGGAGTTCAACCAATTCTTCAACAATGTCTGGAATAACTCCACCAAATCTTTCATTTAAAACAACAGGTAATTTTTTCAAATGCACAGCTTTAGTCTTGTAAAAACCAACCGGATAAATCAATTTTTCAATCTCTTTAGTGGAAAGCTTGTTCAAATCATTAACCTTGTCAACCTTTGAAAAAAGTCTCTTACTGGCCTGAACAGTAACTTCATCCTTAGTTCTAGCAGAAAGAATTGTACCAAGTAAAACTTTGAAAGGATTGTTTGTCTGTATCTCTATCATATCAACAACTGGAACTTTCCAATTCTTAGATTCTTTCCTTAAAATATCATAAATAGAACCAACATCAACTTCTTTCATAGAAAAATTAAGAGTAACGCTCATACTTTATATTTTTCGGCTCAACACCTTTTTCAATCAACAAATTCTTAGTGGAGAGAACCATTTCTTTTAACCCGCAAAGATAAAAAGTAGTGTCTGAAAAATCCTCTCCCAGATGATGCTGAACTCTGCCCTGTCTACCATCCCATTCCTCTCTAGTAAGAGTCGGCAAGTATTCAAAATTATCATTATCCTTATCCAACTGTAAAAAGAAGTTGTGAAAAACTAATTCATCCCTCATCTTGACACCAAATAACAACTTAAAATTTTTATCAGGATATTTTTTCACAAACTCCTTAGCCATGCAATGAAAAGGAGCAACTCCAGATCCTACACCAACAAAAAAATGATTCTTATTGCCATCTGACTCATCAAAAACCAAGTCACCAAAAGGACCTCTCATATCAAAAACAACCCCTATCTTAGCATTATCAAAGATTTTAGAAGCAAAGCCATCAGGAATAATCTTAATGCATAAATCCAAACACTCCTTCTGAGAAGGAGGACTAAAAACAGAATAAGCCTTAAACTTGTGCTCAACACCATTATCAACCTTAACAAGTATGAATTCTCCAGGTTTAAAACAAAAATATTTGTCAAGCTTGAACGAGAACAAGAACACATCAGAAACTAACTGTTCTTTACTAATAAGAGTGCCTTTGAAATCAATAACCGATGTCATGTTAACAAAAAATAATCAAACAATAATTCCTCCAAAACCAAAAAAACTCATTAAACCAACAAACCAAATCTTGATATAACCAATCCAAGGAATCCTAAAAACAGCTCTTCCAATATAAGAATCTGAAGAAACATTCTTCTCATCAAGATCCAAACTCCTAATCTGAAAAGGATTATTATCCCCTTTAGTCTCAAAGAAAAGCTCACCGCCAGTATTCCTAATGTTTATAACCCTGTGAATGATAGGATAAGTCTTTTTAGCATGATAAACAATTACATCACCAACCTCAATCAAATCAGGCTTAGTACCCCACAAAACCATTATATCACCCTTATTGAAACCATTGGTAAAAGAAAAATCACGAAAATCAATATCAGTAATGTTATTCTTAAGATAAAAATCCTCTTGAGAATCCCACCAATCATAAAATTTCCCATTATGCTCCATACTATTGCTGACAACTGCAACAACGGGAAAATCAGTACTGAACAACAAGCCAAGACCAGGATATATAACAAATTTAATCAAAACAAAAGCTAATACTATATTAACAATCCAACTAAGAATAGAATCATCATGCCAAATAAAGTGCCAAATCTTTTTCCAATTCCACTTGTCCTTCATAAAAAGAAAAGAAAAGCGGAAGTTTAAAAACTTTTTTAAACAAAGAACAATCAACATCAATTATGAACTTTTGCCCAGTATGCGGAAATAAAACAAAAAACACGTTTTGCGAAGAACACACACAAATAACATTTGAATACAAAGAAATAGTTGTAAGAGTGTGCAAATGCAAGAAATACCTTTACAGAAGCAGATGGATAGACTTCACAAAGCTAAAAAGAGTGTGTGAAAAAATAGCCAAAGAAAACATAAAAGCAAAAGTAGAAGCTAACGCTCTAATCGATGAAACAATAGAAAAAAAGAAATTCGATATAGAAGTGCAATACAACGGAGAACAAATAATCATACCTGCAAAACTAATAGTAGAAGAATGTCCAGTATGCTCAAAAAAAGACACACCATACTTTGAATCAACATTGCAATTAAGACCAAAAAATCAAGAGTTACTAGAGTTTGTCAAGAAACAAATTGAAAAAGACAAAAACACATTCATATCAAAAAGCATAACCCTAAAAGACGGCTACAACCTACTACTATCATCAAACAAAGCAGCTCTGACAATAGGCAAAAAATTAAACAAAAGCTTCAAAGGAGAACTCAAAACATCCAGACACATATTCGGAAGAGACAAACAAAGAAGCAAAGACGTGTATAGAGTGACGGTGTACTTTAGAAAAGAGTAATTATTTCTTCTTCACAAAATGACCTAATGAAGTCTGTCCTTTCCTCTTATTCTCCTTAACCTTAACTTTTAAAGGATCAAACTCCTGACCAAGCTGGCTCTTAACGGAGATTGCAGCAGCCTTGCCAATGAGCTGAGCCAAAGAAGTAATATCAACTGTTTTCAAATCAGCCAAACTCTTAAGCTTGTTGTTAAACATCTTTCTAGCCCTAACCCTACCAACACCTTTCAACTTCAGCAAAGGCAGTAATTCTTCTTTAACACCATACTTCAACCTCTGTCGAGCCTTCAACAAGTCCTTGAGTAAAAACTGAAGTTTCAGCATGCGAGCAAGCTCAACAGAAGCATACAACAACCAATCAGCAATCTCAAGCTTAGCATGAATCTCACCAGGTCTAACATAATAAGTTTCCAGCAAAAACTCTTCATCCCTCTCATCAACCCAGTCATTAAAAAACAAAGAAGTTTTCACAGAGTTCAAAAACTCTTAATAAGACTCATCAAAACTAGAAGGTTCATCATACAACAACAAGCCCTCAAACTTCAACAGTTCATTCTGGATAAGCTCATATTCAGACATTTTAACCCTAAGCAAAGGCCTAATCTCCAAAGTACTAGCAACCATGTGAAAAAAAGAAAAATCAACAATTTTCTTGCTAGAAACAGCTTTTTGCAAGCAAGTAATCATAAAATGAGCAGTTAAAGGATCCAAGTAAAGCTCAGACACCCGCTTACCAATCATAGTAGCATTATAACCTTCAGCATCAAGAGATTCAGCAGACACAAAACCATTGTTTGGATTAGAAACAGAAATGAACCCCCACTCATCCAACAAAGCAATCACCTTCTCCAAAACCTGATGAAGCCTGCCAACATCCTCATACTGGTGAGCATAAAAAGTGCTATCAAAAAACTCAAACAAAGAATTCTTATCATTAACTAATTCACTAGAAATCAAACTCAAAATATGAGTCCTTAAAACAGGCTCAACAGCCAACTTGGAAAAAATATCCTCCACAGAACCATTGATGTACTTCTCAAAAATCTTATCTTTTGCACCTTTTGTCTGTGCAATACAAATAGCTTCACCATAATCCTCCTTACCAGGACGACCAGCCCTGCCAGCCTGCTGTTCATACTCCAAAACAGGAATATCAGACATACCCCAAGGACCACCATAACGCTTCAAATCACGGATGATGACTCTAAATGCAGGCATATCAATTCCCATTGCCAACGTCGGAGTAGCACATATAACTTTAATCAACCCACACCTAAAATTATCCTCTACTAACTCTCGCTGCTTAGAAACCAATCCAGAATGATGAAAAGCAACACCCTTTTTCACACAAACAGCCAATCGCTTACATTGCTTTGTTGGCGTCGACACAGCTTTCAGGATTGCTTCCGATAAATTAATTAGCTTAGCATCAGAAGTTTTAATAGATATGGCTATTTTCTCTGCTTGTGATTCTGCTCCTCGTCTAGTATTTACGAAAACTATTGCTTGCTTATCCATATTTAAAGTATCTGTTAATATGCTAAGAACACTATCTGAAGAATCGCTTTTTATAGAAATTGATTTGGACATAAATAAAAAGATAATAATTATGTTTTAATAATTTTTTATATTACTGATTTCACTTTTGCCCCAAATGATTCTAATAATTTATCAAAATCCTCATAAGCTCTACTAATAAAACCCACATCCACTAATTTCGTTTCTCCATCTGATATTAATGAAGCCAGCCCCAATGCTGCTGTCCCCCGAATATCCTTACCAATAACAGTACATCCAACAAGTCTTCTATCTCCATTAATATATAATGTTTTTTCATTAATTTGTATGTCTGCACCTAACTTTTTTAATTCTTCAGCGTATTGAAAACGATTTTCATAAACAAGTTCACTAATCCTACTTATCCCCTTTATAGTACAAGCTATAATTGCCATAAAAGGTTGAATGTCTGTTGAAAACTCTGGAAAAGGACCTGTTGTTATATTAAAAGGACTGAGTTTATCTGGACAACTTATAAGAATGTCATTTTCAGAATATTCAATATCCACACCTATTAATTTCAAAACTGATAAAAAATCACACAATAATTTTTTCGGAAAATCTAATAACTGCAAATTTGTTCTTGTAATTACTGCAGCAGTTATCCAACTAGCAGCCACAATTCTATCTGGAATTACTCGATATTGATTTATAGATAATTTATTTCCACCCTCTATTTTTAATCTTCTTTGACTTCTTAAAATATCTGCGCCCGCCAGTTTTAGAAAGTTTATAAGATCTAAAACCTCTGGTTCTAAAGCAATATTGTTCAGTATTGATTCTCCTTTTATCAGTAACGAGGTTATTAAGAGATGTTCTGTAGCACCCACTGAAGGAAATTTCAAATTATAAGAAGCAGGTTTTAAACCAGTGCTTTGAGAAACTAGTTTATTATTCTCTTTAGATGTTTTAATCCCAAAACTTCTCAAACCATTAACATGTATATCTATAGGTCTTAATCCTAATCTGCATCCTCCTGGAAGACCAATAATCGACTTACCAAATATCACTGTCAAAGGTCCCACCAATAAAATAGATGATCTTACTTTTTCAGTTAAACTAAAAGATATTTTTTGACCTATAATTGCTGTACAATCAACCTCTAAGAAATCATCATTCCAAACAACAGTTCCACCAAGAGAGATAATTATTTTAATCATGTTGTTTATATCATTGATTTTAGGAACATTAAACAACTTTACTTTTGAAGGCAATAACATTGTAGCAGCCAATATTGGAAGAATTGAATTCTTTGCTCCAGGTATAGAAACCTTCAAATATTTATTCTTCGGATTACCTGATTCAATTATATATTCTTTTACCATTTTTGTCAATGATTACCACTTCCAACTCTAAGTTTATTTTATAAAATTCATAAATCTTTTTTCTTACTAATCTTATTAATGATAAAACATCTTCACCACTGGCGTTCTCACTATTAATTATAAAATTTGCATGCTTCTTTGAAATCATCGCGCCACCAACAGATAACCCTTTAAGACCTGCTTTTTCAATCAATTTTCCAGCCAAATTATTCACAGGATTCTTAAAAACACAACCTGCACTAGAATTACATGGTTGCATGTCTTTTCTAAGCTTTGAGAATTTATTCATTTTGCTCTTGATTTTTTCTTTAGGATTTTTTTTCAAATTGAAAATGGCCGAAATTATTAACATATTTTTATCTCTGAAAAAGGATTGTCTATATCCTAAGTTTGAATCTCTTGAATAAATAGTTTTCAAAGAACCACCAGAAGTAATCACTTTGACAGATTTCAAACAGTCAGAAACTGATTTTCCAAAAGCGTTCGCGTTCATTACAACTGCTCCGCCTACAGAACCAGGAATTCCTTCAGCAAATTCCAAACCTGATAAACCATAATCTAAACAAATTTTTGATAGTTTAGATAAAGAAAACCCAGAACCAGCTTCAACTCTATTATCAATTACTTTAATAAAATTCAAGCTTGGGTGAATAATTACACCATAAAAACCGATATCTGAGAACAAAATATTACTTCCATTACCAAGAATAATATAAGGAATCTTTAATTCTTTTAGAAGACTGACTGATTTAATAATTGAATCAATCGAATCAACTTTCAAAAAACTTGTCTTTCCTCCAATGCGCAAAGTTGTCTTTTTAGAAAGCAAGATTCTCGGCGAGAAAACGCCTAATGAAAACATCTTTTTAATTATAATAACTTTTTTATAATTGAATAATTCTTTAATAGATTCAACAAATATTTTGCTGCTTTCTGAAAAAATATTAATCTTAGAGTTCTTTCTAACTCTATAATCAACAAATAACTCAGAATATTTAATGTTAAATAATTTAGAGTATATCAATATTTGAGTTTTGATAAAACTACTTGGAGATCTAATTAAAAGATTTATTTTATCTAAAGCCTCTCTCTTAATTAGAAATGGTCCTTGAGTATCACTTACATTAAGATTAAAGAGTTTGTTAATAAATAAATTGTAAGCTTTTGAAAATATTTTTCTTGTTGAAAAGATATCATATTTTTTTGAGATTATAACCAATTCTCCATTTGATTTCAGAATAAAGTCTAATAATTTTTTGATTATCAAAACCCCAAATGGAATATCAACGCCCATTGCAAGAATATAATCGTAGTTTGCATTCTGTAAACCCATTTTTATTCCAACCCCAACACCTTTCCTTTTTGATGAAAAAACAAGAATTTCTTTTTTTAAAAGAGCATTGGCTATTTTTAAAGACGAATCATTGCTACCATTAATACAAATAAGAATTTCAAAAGCACTAAGATAATCCAATCTATTCAAATAGTCATATAGTTTTAGAATATTTCTTCTGAGTATCTTCTCTTCATTATATACAGGAAGAACAATTGATAAACTAACTTTTCTCATTAGAATAAAAAAAGCAGAATAATATTATATACTTTTCGACAAAATTATAAACATAAAGCATAAACATAATTTACATGAACAAAATAATAGTGTTTATACTTTTCTCATTACTACTAACATGGCCACTAATGTTTCACCTCGACCAAATAATAATTCCAGAAAGTTTTGATAATTTAAAACCATATATTGACACACCTACAATTTTAAAAAGAGTTAATAGTACAACAAATGATTTAATGGAAGGTGAAA
>JAHJDK010000138.1 GCA_018812505.1 Nanobdellota archaeon
CGACAATTAATGATTTTAAAAAGATTTTGAGAAAATCCAAAACTGTTTTTTGGAATGGTCCTTTAGGTATTTATGAAATTGAAAAGTTTGCCAAATCAAGTTTTGATCTTGCTAGATTTTTAGCTTCTTTGAACTCAAGAGTTATTGTTGGTGGCGGTGATAGTGCAGCTATTATTGAAAAACTTGGTTTAAGGGATGAGTTTTCTCATGTTTCTACAGGAGGAGGTGCAACTTTAGAATTTATACAAAATGGTTGTTTACCTGGTCTTGAAGTGTTAAAAAATTAGTTTTCTCTTCTTAAGTAGTTTCCTTTATCAATCATATTTTTTATTAGTATTTTTCCTTTATTGCTTATTATTTTTCCATATCCTAAATTTTCATCAAGTTCGTTTTGTACTATTACTAATCCTGAATCAACATTTCTTTTTATGATATTCTCATCAAAAACGTCTCTTCCGCATAAAAATAACCATTCAGCTTGTTCTGATATGAATACTTTTTTATTGGAATGCTTTGATATTATTTCTATTAATGCAGGTGTTGGTTGAAAGTCTTTTTTCTTCTCTCCAATAAATATTCCTATTGAAAAAATATCTCTATTAATTTTCTTGACTAATTCTTTCTGCTTATCGGCTGTAAAGAAATATCTTCTTCCAATCTTGGTTATTCCTGTTATTTTGTAATCAGTAAATTTTGATATAAAAGCATTAATCTCATCCATTTTCCATCACAACTGAAAATTCGCTTAACAATTCTCTGATTTGTTTTTTTATAAATTTTGGATTAGTTTTTATTATTCTGTTGTTTATGTCTGTGCATTCTTGTTCTTCATATGTTAGTTTTTGTTTAAGATTTTCAAATCTGGATTCTTGTTCTGACATCTTCATGATTGATGTATCTTCAAGTAATTTTTGTTTGTTATTTTTTTGTTCAAATAATAGTTGTTCTAGCTCTGTTTTTAGTTGTGTTAATAAGCTCTTGTCTAACTTTTTTATTTCTTCTCTTGTTTTTTCTTCTTTTTTATCCTTTAGTCCTAACTTGTTCAGTGAATTCATCATTTTTTCTAATATATTTATTATTTCTAGATTTTTGTCTTCTAGTAAAGCTTTCGAGGAGTTCTCAAGATATTGATTTATTAGTTTTTCATTCAGTGATAATCGTTTATATTTTCTTAAGGGTCTATCTAATTCTGCAAAATAAATAGCTATTTTCTTTTTTTGTTCTTGTGTGTTTAACTCTATGTTTTGTTTTTCTGTTTTGAGTTTTTCGTGTTCCTTGTAATTTTTACTATCTTTTAATTCTAGAATTGCTTTTTGCGTTGAATCAATTTTTTCTTTTAAAAGAGCTATTTCTTCTTCTTTTTCTTTTGCAGAGTTCTTTAGTTTTATTAATAGATTTTCTGATTCTTTAAATTCGTCTAACTTCTCTTTTATGGATTGTATCTTATCTAGTTTTTCCTTTCTCGTTTGTTCACAAAACTTCGTGCTGATATTTTCTATGGCTTTTACTTTTCTTATTACTGACGTAAGTTCTGATTCTAAAAACTCTTTTAGCACAAGATAACTTTTTTGTGTTTCCTCACTTAAAACATCTAGACTTTTTGTAAAACTTTGTGAGAACTGTTCGACTTCTAAATAATTTATTGGCAGTTTTATAGAGTCTAAAAACTGGTTCATTTTTCTTGAATAATTCTTTCTGTTGCCTTCCATTATGTGTTTTACTCTGTCAGGTATTTTTTCATTTAGTAAAGATGCTTTTTCCAGTTGTTCAAGCAAATTTCTGGTTTCTGATATGTTTTGTTCTATTTCATGTTTTAATTCGTTGACTCTTTCATCTAAACTTTTTTCTTCAAAATATCTTTTTATCCATTCTTCTATCTTGCTAAACTTAACTGTTTCTTCTTTTTTCTTTTTTAGAAAATCAAATAATCCCATATCTTTGCTAAAAGAGCGACTGATTTATAATTGTTTTGCTAAAATTTTTATAATAGAAACACTTTTGTTTGTTTTATGGTTAGCAAGTACTCAAAAAAATCTAGTGAGAATCTGAAGATTGCTAGTGAGCGTGTTGATATACTTTTTTTTCAGGCAGATGAAATGTTTAGTGAGAATCCTGAGTTGTCTGATAGATATGTTAGTCTTGCTCGGAAGATTGCTATGAAATTTAAGATTAAGCTAAAATCTGAATATAAAAGACGGTTTTGTAAGCATTGTTACAAGTATCTTCGTCCAGGTGTTAATGCAAGGGTTAGGACTCAGAATGGTAAGGTTGTTTATTCTTGTTTTTCATGTAAAAAGTTTTCTAGGTTTCCGATAAAGAGATAAATTTGTTTGTTATTGTAAATGTGCTGGTAAATATTTTGGTTGTTTTAGAATTTCTTGGTTTAGTAGCTCGTTTACCATATCTAAATCATTTACTCCGACTTTTCCAACAAACAATGGTTTAATATCGTTTCCTGATTTCATAAACTCTTTTATCATTAAAAGTCCTTGCAGATACACATGGTCTTTCACGTATCCTCCCCCTCTGTGTGCTCTTACTGATAATTTCCATGCTTCATCGTCTGAGAATTCATAGTTTTTCAATCGATTGAATGTTTCCCTGAAACTCAAGTTTTGACATACTGAGTCAACAGCTATTACTCTGGCAGCGTAGTTTCTAAGCATTTCATCACCGCTATTTCCTGTTATCTCTTCAAAGTATGATGTTAGGCCTTCTTCTGTTGGTAAATATCCTGGTAGTCCAGTTGCAAACACGTTCAATGGTTGTTCATAACCGTTAGATGCTCTTAGTGCGTGAACTCCTACTTCATGAACTGGTAATCTTTTTATGTCCATTTTTGTGAATTTTCTTTTGTATCCGCATACAGTAATATTTTTTTCTACAGCATTTACTGTTGTTAGTTGTTTTCTGCTTCGCCCTACAATCCAGTATTGATCTATTATTTCTTTTAAGTTTGTTCTTCCTTCATCTTTAATTTTTTTTAGAAAAACATCTAAGTCTTGTTTATGAATGTTGTTTATATATACTCCTAATATATGTTTGTCTTGTTCATTTATTCTATTGTTTGCTTCTTCTAAGTTATCTGTTAGTAATGGAATGCCTATCACTCTAATTTCTGATTCTAGCGCTTTTCTTATTACTTCAGGTCTCACTGTTTGTTCCTTTTCAATGCTGTTCGTTGTTATAAGTATTTGATGCGCATATTGTACTAGTTGATCATCTGGTTTTCCGTGTATAGCTATTGTTGCAGATCTTACTATCTCTTGATTTCCTCTGTTAATTATTACACTGTTTGTTAGCAGAGAGTGTTCTCTTTTTGTCTCAAATATTTCTTGAAATAATCCTTTTGGAATTTCTACTTCAGTGAGTTCTTTCTCTTTTTGTGAAGTGTCATAAGATGCAGATTTATATTCAAATTCAGGGTTTTCTTTTTCTGCATTAAGAAACAATTTCTTTTCTTTAGATTCATTTCTTGGTGTTATATGAGCTAGTGGTTTAATATCCTTTGCTATGTTAAATAGTTGTGAGTCTATTTCGTTGTATTGATTTACTATGTCTGTTAGTGCTTTTGAGCGCATAATTAGTAGTTAAAATATAGTACTTTATAAATCTTTTTTATTTGTAACTACTTGAAAATGGTTAAAAAAACGAAAGATTTAAATATTAGTTCTCACATTTTGACTACTATTCAGAGGTGAACACCAATGGATTTGGAAAAAGAGGTCAAAAAAACAAACATAAAAAGCAAAGTTGTCGTGCACAGCGAATACCTTTTGGAGGGTTTATGATGAACTTAACAGAAATGGTAAAACGAGAAGAGGTTTCAGGAGAATTACAGGAAGAAGCTCGAACAACAAACTACAAAGAAATTTTAAAGGTGTATAACTAATGCAAGAAGAACTCTTAATGGAAGAAGAAGAAGAAATAAGAAGAATAAGAGAATGCAACCAAAAAAAAGATATGCATGATCTTAACAGAAAAAGAATATCCCAAGATGAATTAGATAAGATATTCTGTGAATTCTAGCAAAACTCTTTTAAATTCTCTGTTTTTCTAGATTATTATGAAACAAATAGGTTCAGGCGCAGAAGCAATAATATTTCTTGAAAAAAACAGCATTATAAAACAGAGAATAAAAAAAAATTATAGAATAAAAGAAATAGATGAAACTCTAAGAAAAAACAGAACAAGAACTGAAGCTAACATTCTAGAAAAAATACCTATCAAAGCTCCAAAACTCAAAAGAACTGATAGAAAAGAAATTATAGAAATGGATTATATTGAAGGTGAAAAAGTAAGAGATTTGTTAGATAATAAACCTGAAATAGCACTTCTAATAGGGAAAAATGTTGCAAAGATGCACGACGCAGGAATAATACATGGAGACTTAACCACTTCAAACATGATATTAAATAAAGAACTGTACTTCATAGATTTCGGATTATCTTTCTTTTCAAAAAAAATAGAGGACAAGGCAGTTGATATACACTTATTCAAACAAGCTTTGGAGAGTAAACATTATAAAGTGGGTGAAGAAGCTTATAATCAATTTCTAAAAGGTTATAAAGATTCAAAAGAGTATCAACAAGTAATTTCAAGACTAAAAAATGTTGAAGCAAGAGGACGGTACAAAAAAAAATGAAAATCATAAAAATAATACTAATTTTACTAATAATGCTTCCTTTTGTGTATGCAAAAAGTGGAAGAATGAGCCTTCTTACAGTCGGAGGTCCTGATGAAGATGGAGGAATTGCAGATTTATACTTAGAAACAAAACCAGGAACTGGAACGATATACATAGACTCATTCCCACTAACAAAATTAGACACTCAAATATCGACAAGATTCGCAAATGAGATTGCTTGTGACTTCTTAGATAAGGATTGTTCAAAATATGATTTTTTCTATACAATAAGAGCCAAGGCAACCATAGTTGGAGGACCTAGTGCTGGTGCAGCAGTTACAATCCTAACAATAAGTGTGTTATCAGATTTAAAATTAAGTGAAGACACAATAATGACAGGAACTATTAATTCAGGAGGATTGATTGGACCTGTAGCAGGAATAGAACAAAAAATAAACGCTGCGGTTAACAATAATTTCACAAAAATATTACTTCCTAAGTGGCAATCAGGATTTAACATTTCAAAAATACAAGAAGGCTTGACAGAAAAAATAATTGTTGTGAGAGTCAAAAATCTTGAAGAAGCACTATACCATTTCACTGGAAAGGATTTCTCAAAAAATAAGGAAGACATAACTGTTTCAAAAGATTACTCTGAAAAAATGAGTGAAGTGGCCAACACACTTTGTTCAAGAAGTGAAGAAATCCATAGACAAATAAACAAGTCTAACAGCTCACTATATCTATCTGCAGAAAATTTTGTAAATAAATCAGGAGATGCAGATTTAAAAAGAAATTTTTATTCTAAAGCCAGCTACTGTTTTTCAGCCAGTTTAAGACTTCGTGAGATACAATTATCAAATAAAAATGCTGATGAATTAAGAATACTTTATGAAAGAGTAGAATCAGACTTGATTTTGGTTGAAAATGACACTAATAATCAAAAAATGAAAACTCTTTCTGATTTAGAGATATATATGATTGTTAAAGAAAGATTGTCAGAAGCAAAAGAGTATTTTAATGAGATTGATGGGAAAAATATATCTTATCAAACATTGGCTTATGCCACTGAAAGATTGTATAGTGCTGTTGCTTGGTCTGAATTTTTTGATTTGGGTGGAAAAGAAATAGAGTTGAATGAAAATTACTTAAAAGAAGCTTGTCTTAAAAAAGTCGCTGAAGCTGAGGAAAGAACTAATTATGCAGAATTGTATCTTCCTGGATTTCTTGAAAGCACAAAAAAAGATATAACGTCTGCGTTAAACAATTATGGAAAGAATGAGTTTGCTCTTTGTATATTCAAAGCCAGCAAAGCCAAAGCAGAAGCGAACATAGTTTTGACTGCTTTGATGATTAATGAGGATGACATCGAGAATGTTTTATTAGAAAAACTTGAAGCTATTAAAAAAATTATTAATGAACAAGAATTAAATAATATTTTTCCAATATTAGGTTATAGTTATTTTGAATACGCAAATTCTTTAATGGATTATGATTTAATCTCAAGTCTTACATTTACAGAATATGCATTAGAACTTAGTAAACTAGACATGTACTTTCCAGAAAACAAAAAATTTAATTTTCACTTCAATTTTGTTGGAATACAAATATTCTTATTCGGTTTCATAACAGGCGTTTGTTTTGTCGTACTGATAAATCTTCAAAAAAAGAAGCATAAAAAAACAAAACTAAAGTTTTAAAACCCTGGAAGATTCCAAGAATTTATGGAACCTTCCCGGGAAAAAGAGGTGAGTGTGAATTGATAAATTTTGATATAGAATCTTCCTCCTCCTTTATAATCCCACCTAAAAACAAGATATTAAATAAAATTTATAAATGTTTCGATTTATATTCATTCTAGAATGGTAACAAATACTAATTGTGATGGCTGCGGACGAACAAACACTAATAAAGTCAGCTACACAAAAAAAAGATACTGTAATAAATGTTTTCTTAAATTAGTAGAAAAAAGAGTGCGAAAAGACCTGAGAATAAATAAAAAAATAACTAAAAAAACAATCGAACTATTGAACGATGACTCGAAAGAATTCAGAGTTGCAAAACAACTGCTAAAAAACATATTTGGTTCGCACAAAACAATTAAAGAAGTAAAAAAACTAACAAAAGAAACATTGACACCTACAAATCTTGATAGGGAAATAAAACTCCAGCTAGAGTCATATTTAAATAACAAGAAATATCAAAAGAAAACCTTATGCATCCTTGACAACGTATTAGAAGAAGAAATAATAACCTTCTGCAGAATAAAAAAACTAGCAATTGGAAAAAAAGAAGAAAAAAACAAACTAATAGAGAACATTGAGAAAAAATACCATGGCACAAAATTCGCTTTATCGAAGAGCTTTGAAAAAATAACCGAAAATCTTCCGAAAAAAGATCAAAAGAACATATAAATCACAACATACAAAATTCTATTATGAAAAAATTATTCATAATACTGTTGCTGACAATCGCTGCATGCTCAAAAATACCTTCAGAACAAGGAGATATAAAAATATATTTTTGTCCTGAAGACAATTGTGAAAAAGTATTACTAGAAGAAATCAATCACAGTAAAGAAATAAAATGTGCCTTTTATGACTTAAATCTTGAAAACTTAACGAACGCGTTGAAAGAACAGGAAATTCTAGTTTTTGAAGATAACTATGAAGGATTTGGAACAAAGGTTTACAGTAAAGGATTAATGCATAACAAATTTTGCATCTTTGATAATAAAAAAATATTTACAGGGTCTTTTAATCCGACTTATAATGGTAATTTCAAAAATAATAATAACTTGGTGTTGATTGAGTCTGAAACATTATCAAAGAACTATCTGGATGAATTTGAAGAGATAAAACAAAGAGACAATAAAAAAACCAAAAACACACAAGTAAAATTCAACAATTTCATAATAGAAAACTATTTTTGTCCTGAAGATAACTGCAAAAAAGAAGTGCTTGATGAACTGATGGATGCAAAGGAAAGTATATACTTCATGACTTTTTCATTCACAGACAGCGACATAGCAGACGTTCTTATAGAAAAAAGCAAAACCATAATCGTTGCAGGAATAATGGAAAAACAACGAATAAATATGGAGTACAATGTGTTCCATAAATTAAACAACTCAAAAGTTAAAGTTATTCCTGACTCAAACCCAAGGGTCATGCATCACAAAGTTTTTATTATAGATCGAAAAACAGTTGTTACAGGAAGCTATAATCCTACAAAGAATGGAAATGAAAAAAATGATGAAAACATGCTAATAATTCATAACGAAGAAGTTTCAAAAAAATTCTTAGATGAAGTTAATAAAATAGCAAATTATTAAAAATATCTAACAATATCATAGAGTATGAAGCATGACTTAAACGTTACAACAATCATAATACTGTTATTCTTATTGACCCAGATTGTTGGCTTAGCTTTGGTAAAAGAAGACATATCAGTTATTAATAATATTAATGGAACAATCATTATAGAGCATCAAGAAACAGTTATTGGTGCTAGACCTCAAACTACGGGAGCAGAGTCATTTGCATACGTTGCAGTAGCAGTAGCGATAGGAACTTTGCTTGTTTTACTCATAATAAAATTTGGAAAAATGCATTTATGGAAGGCTTGGTTTTTCTTAGCAGTTTTCTTTGCCATAAGCATAGCATTAGGAGTTATAATGAACAAACGCTGGGCTTTCATAATAGGCTTTGTATTGGCGTTGTTAAAGATATATAGGAGAAATATCTTAACACATAACTTAACAGAGATTTTGATGTATTCCGGCTTAACAGTTTTGCTAGTTCCAATATTTGACTTGTTTTGGGTTTTCGCATTATTAATAGCCATATCTATTTATGACATGTATGCTGTCTGGAAAAGTAAACACATGATTAAAATGGCTCAATTTCAAACAAAAAGCAACTTATTTGCAGGGTTGATGATTCCCTATAAAGAGCACAAAGGATTAACACTACAACTTCCAGAAAAACCAAGTTTCACAAAGAAAAAGAAGGTTAAAAACGCTATACTTGGAGGAGGAGATGTTGCATTTCCATTAATATTCTCAGGAGTTGTTATGGAGCATCTCATAATACAAGGACTATCTCTAACAAGTGCCTTCTTACAAGCAAGCATTATTAGTTTAACAACAACAATAGCTGTTTTAGGATTATTCATATTTGCAAAAAAAGATAAATTTTATCCTGCAATGCCAACAGTTACTATTGGGTGTATAATTGGCTATTTAATAATCTTGATTATATAATAATTATTACTCTCATGACCTGAAAGTTAGAAATATAAATGTTTCTGTTTGACAATGAAGGAAATCTTCATTATAATGACTTCGCTAAGTTCATAACTAGAGTCAGAGATTATTTTAACCTATGAAATAATATTTAGACATACTTAATGAGAATAATTAATATTTCTCGAAGTAATTTCAAAAAGAATTCAATTTTCTTTGTTTTAAAGATGCAGTATAAGAAACAGGATTAACCACTAAACCATCCTTTGCAGCAATCACTTGACTAGTTATTTTTTTGTGTATCTCCCTGGCTTCATATATTGGATCTGCATCGAGCATTTTAACTCCGAAATGAGTTAATATTGCTAGTTTGGGATTTGTCTTTTCTAAAAATTTCACTACATCTTCAGAATTCATATGACCTTTCTGTCTTAATCCAAGAGGATACTTGCAATTAATTATTATCACATCAGAATCCTTATGGTCGTCAACTAATTCTTTTGAATAATCAGTATCTGAAGTGTATGATACCACAAAGTTTTGAGTGTAAAACTTAAAGCCAATAGATGTTGGGGTGTGTTTCGCTGTTGTGGCAACTATATTAACATCGTTAATACCTATTCGCATACCAGGCTTTAAAGCTATAAATCTTTCAACTAAACTCTTATGATAGTTAGATACACCTGGCTTTTCTAATTGTGAACCATGAAGTGTTTCTTCATCGCAAGCAAACACACCTCTCTTATCGATTCCTGAATAAGTCATAGCTGCAATTGTCGCATTTAAATCTCCACAGTGATTTAAATGATTATGAGAAACTAGTATCGCTGTTGTCTCTCGTGGATTAACATCATACTGCTTAGCTCTAACAATTGCTCCAGGACCTGGATCTAGATGAAATTGACTGTCTCCAAACTTAAACACTATACCGCCAGAAGCTCTTATTTGTTTTCCGACCACTATTGAATCTCCTCCTGTGCCTAGAAAAATTATAGAGTTCTTCATTATATTCCCCCAATAGTAAATATTTAAGTCAATTAATAAAATTTTCTGAAAAAACAGAGATACCTTTAAAAATAAGTTAAGTTTTTTAACTATTGCTAGACTGGGCGGCTCATCCTCGCCTGTAACCACAAACGGATGTCGGTGGAGTTGAAGCCTGAGGGGCGGCGTTGCTTGAGTTAAAAGTCTTGACTGGACCGTCGACGCCTTGTCCTCTAAGATTGTGATTTTTATGAACTGAGTCAGATCAGGAATGAAGCAGCTCTAAATATTAATCGCGGTGCCTAGGGGGTTGCAGGGTTGAGGAAAGGTTGAGGTAGCTTTTGATTTGAGTTTTCGTCCACCTTCAGGCGTGCACTTTTTAATATGAATCAAATAACGATAATACTTCTTTCAAGACTTTTTAGCATTGTTTCTATAGTGCTGATAATGTATTTATTTTATATTGTAATAAAAAGACTTGCTGCAAAAAGGTTTGAGAAAATCAAGGATGTTTACATTTGCCCAAAGTGCGGTAGTATACGCTTGTCAATACATGATAAACTTCCTCCTGCAGCAAGATTTATAGGTGCGGTTCCTGCTCAAAATTTTTTATGTTATGATTGCGATTATGAGGGTATTGCTCCTCTTATTGATAAGGTAGAAATAGATTCTTTTAGAAAACATCTTAAGAAAATTAAAAAATAAAATTATACAGGTCTTATTTTTTTATAATTAATACCAACAGGTTGTATTGTTGTTAGTATTTCTAATGGAACAGTTCTTTCTTGGTCATTGTTCTTTAAACCATTTGGATCAATAACATAACTAGCAGTTTGCAATTGTCTATGATTAAGTCTGGCATCAATCCCTGATCTTATTTTATCAGCTAAATTAACATTCACATCACTGATTTTTTCAACATCTTCTTCTGTAAACACATAAAGAAAATTATTATTAACGGATAGAACTCCTTTCATCTTATCGTATTCTGTCTGTGTTATTACTGATCTAAAAGTTCCTATTTGTCTGTCGTTGAAAAGTATTGGATATCCGTGAGATTCAAAAAGATATACTTTTTCCAAAAAAGGAGTGAATTCCTCGTTTGGATTATTTTCACTATGAAATAAAACTTCACTTAAAATTGAACTTAAATCTAGATGAAGTTTGTTAATTGAACTTCCTTGTACACTCATTTTTTTAGGAAAAGTTAACTAATTTAAAAACCTTTAGTTGAAATAGGTGTTTATTCTATTATTATCGCTGGTTTTCCAGGGTTTGCTTGTTTTGCTTTTATTTCACTAGAGTTATCTCCTGTTTCAACATCAACAGTGCATTTGTATTCTTTTTCTAGTTTCTGTTTAAAAGCTTTTAACTGTTCTAATTCAGTTTGTTGATTAAGTATGGTTTCTGGAACTTTTGTAGGATTGCGCATCAATGAAGGAATCATTTTTGTTATTTC
>JAHJDK010000139.1 GCA_018812505.1 Nanobdellota archaeon
GGATACAACCATACGGCCTTATCTTTTGCCCCTACTAATAACCTCTTATTTGCATTATCTATCTTAAATATTCTCCCAACAGTTCCATAGTAATTATTATCAATAGGCATCTCACAGCGATTAAAATAAACTTTTAATAATCCATTTAATAATCCTAATAGAGAAATTAATCCTGTTAGTTTAATCATAAATTCAAAATCTTGGCCTGTTACAAAAATAACTAGTAGTGTTTCTTTTAGTCCGACTAAGTATCAATGGATATCTCAGCCTATAAGTATTCCGGTATTTCCAATGCCTCCTGCAGGTTGGACTCCACAACCACCACCACCTGAAATTAAGAATGTTCCTCAACCTGTTTCAGAACCTACTCCTCCTCCTGATCCTGCTTCAGAACCTGTTTCAGAAGTACACAGTGTATTTTTGACTGTGCCTCTTCAACATTATAATTGGGAGACTAAGAGTTGGGTTAGTGAAGGGTATATGATGCTAAAGCTTTCTGGTACTGCACAAGCAATTGCTGATGTATTAAATTATTTTCCTAATTTAATGATGACAGTAAATAATTTAATCGGACGTATATATAAGGGCAAAGCTTCAGCTCCTGGAATACAAGAAACAGTTTTGGAAGGTGATCCTTATAATGGAGATTCAGTTAGGGAAATTGGTCTTAATCCTTGGTCTTTTGATTCATTATTTGATCGTGCTGCGGGTTGGTTGGGCAGTAAGTTTGGTGTAGATGTTGAAATAATAGGTTATGATTATAGTGGGTCAATACATGATTCTGGTGTTGATGATGTTGATCCTACTGCTGGTATGGATATATATGGAGAATCAGAGGGACTTTGTTAAAATGAAACTCAAAAGAATGTTTAATTTTTGTGAAGGGACTTTTGTTGTTATGTTACTTTTTAGTATAGTTCTTATTCCTTTTAGTTTTGCAATTGTTGATAGTCCAAATGTTAATTCTGAGCCTGGGGGATCTGGTCAGTCTATCACTTTTGAGGATGCAGCATCTTTCTCTGTCAATGAGCAAAATGGTGATATGAGTGTTATGATTTCTCTAATTAATTCTCCAGGTCCTATAGATTTGAATGTTAACTTAGGATTTTCTAATAGTCGCGTGGCTGTTGATTCTACTCATGGACCTTGTGGAAACAAGTGGGGTTTAGAGATTAATGGTGTTTCATATGTTGATGCAGATGTTATCACTAAAGGTGAAGATTATAAAATTAACAATTTAGGAAAGGACTATCCTGACTGGCGGACAAGGTGTGGGAATTCTTTAACAATGGTTTCTGCTACTGGTGGTGGTCCTAAACTTGATTTACCGAGTGGAAGTACCACTTGTGATGAAGCTAGCTTTGATAGTATACCTACTGGTTGGATTTTCCCAGATGATCCGATTGAGAGAACTCATGGTTTTATTGCTAAGTGGGAAGTTGATGTTCCAAGAGTAACTTTTATTTCCAAAAATAATGTTAAATATGTTTTTGATAAACCAATATTATCACCTGATTATTCTAATTGTCGAAACTCTCTATCAATTGGTGATGCTTTTAATAACTTAAGAGCATGTGATAAAGATTTTCTTTTAACTAGAATAGAGGATAAATATGGTTCTTTTATAACTATTAATTATGATGGTTATAAAATTAGTTCTATAGTTGATTCTTTGGGCAGAAGCAATAATTTTTATTATTATACCTCAGGCGGTAATAGTGGTTTGTTAGATTACATAGTTGATTATATGGGCGTTAGAATTGATTTTGAATATGACAATAGGGTTTTGAAAGGAGTTTACAAAAGATTGGATGAGGACGGTGATATGAATCCTGAATCTTTGAAAGGAGTTGAGTTTAAGTATGAGTGGTTTGATGTCTTGGCTAAGAAAAATGAGGTTACTCAAGATGGGTTGGATAATGCCAAAGCTGAGGAAGATGCTTGTTGCAAAGGTTCTTGTTGGAAATCTTGTTTACCAAATTGTGGGGGTGTTTGTTATTCAAGCATATGTGATCCTTTTACAGACATGTATTTGGCTGGTTGTGATGCTTGTTATGATTTTTGTGAAAGAGTTTATAATGATGTTCCTGAGAATGATGGTAAGAAATGTCAAGCTGTCTGGAGTTGTTCTCCTAATGAAAATGAAGATGTTTCATGTCTTTCAAGGGGTAATCAAATGTATATGTGTAGTTGGACTACTGATGATGCTGCTTCTTCTGAATTACGTGATTGTCAATCAGATTGTAGAAGAACACAACAAGAGTGTTTGAGTCAAGTAACTACTTGGTATAATGGACAACTTGCTAAGCTTGAAGTTATTAAGAATATTCTTGAATGGGAACGTTTGATGATTACTAATATGAAGTTTGTAGCTGGTAATAGTTTGTCAAGTAGTGATTTAACGCTTTACAAACAAGTCTTTTTAGATTATACTGATATTTTTGGTCATTTGGATAAGAGTGATTATAAGTCATGGTCTACTTTGTATGGGAGTGTGCCTATTTCGAAAGTGACTGTTGAAGTTCCTTTTTCAGAAAGTAGTGGTGTTGTTAGTTATAACAAGTTAGAAACAAATTATTTGTATACCACTTATGGATCTCCTGGTTCTAGTGGTGGGTATTATGATTCTGATTGGGATTTGTTTACAAAGGTCAAGACAGAGATTCAGGGACCTGAACCTGGTTTTAGTAAGTCGTTTGTTTTTGAGGTAATTCCTTTTAGTAGTGATTGTGCTGGTTCTTTTACTGGATATGCTATTAAAGAAGTTCTTGGTTGGGTTGGAAAGGATGTTAATACAGTTGTTAGGAAAACTGAATATCAACTATGTCAACCATTTGTGCTGAATGTTATGAATCCTATGAAGTACAGCTATTTTAATGTTTTTATGTATGATATAACAGCTAATTCATACTATTATAATCCTGATGATTCTGCCCCTGATTTTTATGAGTCTATATATTGGGATGAATATGGAAATGTTAAGTTACAAAATAATTCTTTAGGTAATTATCAAAATTTTAGTTATCAGCATCAACTTGACCCTAATTATATAAATCCTTCTGGAGGTGTTTATTTGCCTTCTCTTTTATCAGAACAAAAATCTTATGATTCAAATAATAATCTGCTTTCACAAACCGTTTTTATGTATGATGTTAATCCAGACACTGAAGCAAGGTTTTCTGGTGCTAAAGCTTTCAGAGGTCATAGAACTTTGATTAAAACATTAGTTGATGGTTTTTTAAGAGTTGTAACAAAGAATTGGCTTGATGAAGATTTTTCTATTTCTGGTCATGACCCTTCAGAAGTTGGAGATGACATATTAGATGAGGTTGATCATCTTCGTAATCTTATCATGGTAGAAGATGCTGAAGGTGGTATTTTGACTTATGATTACGACAATACACATAATTTTTTTAGAATAAAAAATACTATGCATTTTAATGAGGGAGAAGCTGATGAGTATCATTTAAGTTCTACAAAACTTTTTAATCCTGCTAATAATCGTCTTTTGAGTGAAACTAATGTTCAAGGACAAACTGTTACTTATGATTATGATTATAACGGTAGGTTAATAAAAGCTACTTATAGTGATTCAGAAGTGTTCTACACTCATGATGCAACTCCTGATTTTAATTTCTTATCCACTTTCACTATGTCTCAAGAGCCGGAATCAAAAGTTACAAGTGTATTTGTGGATGTGTTTGGCAGACATGTTGGTGTCAGAAATTATGGTGACCAATATGATACTATTAGTGAGAGAAAGTTTAACTTGAATGATAAAGCTACAAAGATATCCTCTCTTTATGGTTATTTATATGTTAAGAATCCTAGTTTTGAAGATGTTGGTGTGTTAGACATTGAGCCTTTTGAAGAATGTGGACCTGTCTCAAAGAATCCTGTACTTGAAGGCACTTGCTTATGTAACGATAATAATGGAGAATTATGTTATAAGGGAAGTTTTTGTTGTGAGGATGAAAATTCTAACAACATTTGCACAAAAGATAATAATTTATGCGCAGGAAGTCTTAATATTAAATATTTATATTCTGCTGATATACTTGCTGATGCAGAGGTTTTGAGAGTTGGATTTACAAATAAAGAATATGATGAATTGGGTTGTCCTCCTAATACTGTATGTCAATGTATTGTTTGTTTTGATGAGTTTACTCCTTTGATGATTGCAACGCAGGATAACAATAAAAAGTATGAGTTGCATGAGTTTATGATTAGTGATTATTTTTTTTTAGATGAAACTTTTGAATTCTTAAGAACAATAGATTTAACCAAAGAAATAGATGAAAATTATCCTGGTTACAAGATTTTCAGGATTATAGACCTTATTTTTAATGAGGATTTAAATGTTATTTTTATTTTGGCGGATATGAGGGATAATAATAACCAATTAATTCCTTCATGGATTATAAAACTTGATTATGCAACAGGTGATTTATTGACAAAGATAGATTCAGTAGTTGATATGGATGGGGAGAGTATGATTTTTTTTAACTTTAATAATGTTATAATTAAGCGTTATGAAAACAATTATGTTGATCCGCCTATTATTTATGATTCAATAGTTGTTAGTGCTTATGTACGTAATAGTATTGAGCAATTTGCATGGAGGGTATATATGCTAGATACAACTGATTTTTCTTTGATTGAAGAGCCTAGAAATGGAGAATATGTTTATAACTCTATTGAACAGAAATACGTTTTTGAAATAGATGAAGATTCTAATATTCGCTCTTGTGATGAAAATAATGATGGATTAAAAGGTTTTTGTAATCCTTTTGTATTATTTGAAAATGCATGGTCAGGTAAACTGTATATTTTAGAGATGAAAAATAGTTCAGGAATTAATAATCCTTGTTTTCAAAGAGTTAATGACATAATTAGGAATCCTCTTGCTCTGACAATTGAGATTGATGATTCTGTATGTGCAGATGAATACCTTTTTTCAGGACTAGCCTTATTTTCTGATGATAACATAAAAATGATTAGATTTAGAAAAAATGATGACAATTTTGGTAACTCTATATTGATTAGTAAAGAACGTAATTCAAACATAGAAAGTGTTATTATCAGTCCTCTTATTAGGTTATATTCATCATCAAAAGCAGAACCTTCAACATTTTTAACATCTAACCCAATTGATTCGTTTAAATGTGGAGATATATTTGGTAGTGATGTATGGGATACATCATTTGTTTATATAGATGAACAAAATAGGTTGGTGCTTGACTCAAGTTATAACTTAGTCAGAGCCCCTAATGCTTTTATGAATCGTTTTGTGTTAGAGTCTTGGAATCGTTTTTTGAGTGCTGAAAGTTTAGCAACACAGACTTTTGAAGATGGGTCAATAAGTATTTCCTTAAGGCATACTGGAGAAACAAGATTTAGCTCTGGTGAAACGAAGCCAATTGTTAAGAGTATAGCTTAAAGATGAAATTTAAATATATACAAATGGAATCGAAAAAAATGACAAAAAAATCTTTTTTAATAGTGTTAATTTTAATTTTTATAGCCATTGCTTCCTCTTTCTCTTCTGCTGTTGTTGATTGTAGTCCTGCTCCGCCTGGTACTATTGGTGGTTCTGGTAGTTGTGGGCTTAATAGTGATGATGATAGCCCAATGTATGAGAGTCCTTATCTGGTTGCTGTCTATGATTCTAGAAATACACCTTGTAGTAGTAAATGTGCGGATAGTGATTTTGGTTGTACCAAAGCTGGAGGTACTTATATAGTTAAGTGTTGGAGTACTGATGATTTCATTGTAGGAGACTCTTGTGATTATTATTTTTATGGAAGTGGTCGTGGTGTTGTTAATGAGCATGGTTACTGCGTAGAACCTTATACTGAAGCTTCTTGTGGTGGTACAAACAGTGTTACATGTGGAATTATAACTCAAGCAAATTGTAATTATGTTAGTGGTTGTTATTGGTATTCAGGTCCCTCGCAATGTTTTCCTTATGATTCTGTTCCTTCTTGTAGTAATCAAGATTCACAAGGTTGTGGTGTTTTAACAGCTTGTTCTTGGCTTAAGGGTGATGGTGAGGTTTGTAGTGCTGGTTCTGAGTGTGCTAGTGATTTCTGCATTGAGGGTGTTTGTCGTGTGTCTTGTTTTTTTAATTATTATGGTGATAGCTGCTCTGATGATTCTAATGCTTATAACAGCGCTGGTGGTGGTGTTTGTGCTAGGAATTATGATGATACTTCTTCTATTTGTGATAAGGATGAAGTTGCTCAGGACTATGGTACTTACAGTGATTGTTACGAAGTCTTTAATGGTGCGCCTACATATGTTGCTTCTTGCGATTCTGATGTTAGTAATGGTTATTTGCAGGATGGTATTTGTGCTTATTATACTGGTTCAGTATCTACTTCTTCTGTTAATTGTGATACTAGCATAGCTTGCTTTGATGATGCTAATTATAGGGCTGATTGTAGTTATTGTTCAATTTCTTCAAGTGATATTGATAAATGCGACTCTAATTCTTTAGCTGATGGTTTCAATGCTAACGGTTACTGCGCTTTAGATTCCAATGATGACACTTCTTGTGTTACAGGAGTGGTTTCTAATATTGCAGGTACTTTGACTGAGGGTTGTCCTACTAATGGTGTTCCTTGTGACATCGATGCTTATGGTAATGAAGATGGTGCTTTCTCAACAGCTGCTAATGGGGTGTGTGTTGTTGGTGAAACCTGTGAAAAGTATGATATAGTCATTGATTCAGGCATTTATTATAAGGGTTGCAGTGGTCATGGTGGTAAGAAGTGTGATAACTCTCTCAGTCCTTATGGGGTCTTTGCACAGAGTAGCTTGTGCTGGGATAATGGTGTTAGTAGTGATTGTGAGAATGATTATTTTTTTATTTTTTATGATTCTAGTTCTGGTTTTTATTTGAGTAGTGATGATGTTGTTCCTGGTCATTATTATAGTGACAGTTTTAGTGGTGGAGTTTCTTGTGATTCTACGTTTACTGCTGGTGGTGATTACTCTCCAGATGGTATGATTGTTAGTGTTGATGATACATTTGAATGCTTGAGTTCTGGTGAAGTTGATGAGTCTGTTGTTGTTAGCATTAAGCCTGGCATTGATAATGATTATTTTATATCTGGATGTGACATTTTGGCAATGGGTGATTCTTGTGATTCTGATATAACTGCTTCTTTGACTCCTTTTTCAAGGGATGGCAGTTGTTGTTTTGAAACTTGCTACGTTGATGGCTCGGTTGGTTTGAATGAAAATTGCTGTGATGTTGACTCTGTTTGCAGTGATACTCCTAATAAGATGAGCTGTTACGGAGAAGGTTTTGATTCTCTATGCAAGCGTGATGATGGTGAGTCTTGCGCTTCTGGGGATGATTGTGGTAATAGCTTATGCGTTGAAGGAACCTGTCAGCCTGTCAGCTACAGTACTTGTGGTCAGAGATGCAGTATTGACACCTCTAGTTATACAAGCAGTTCTAGGACTACACAGGGTGGAACTGAAACTTCTATAGAAAATCGTTGCACAACTAAATTGGGTGAAGGCGCAGGTGATTGTGACTGTATAGAAAACTGCCAATCAGGTTTGAGTTGTGTTCACACAATTAATGGTGCAGTTACGCCTGTAAATTGTGGTTTTTCTTCGCCATGGGTTTACGGTGCTTGTACTGATGTGATGAATTTGGATGATTCTCATTTCTGCGGTGCTGCTTGTGGTGATTTAGCTGGTAGTAATGCCCAGTGTCCTTTAGAACCTGGTTGTTTTGACTGTATGAAGATTCCTCATGCTACAGGCACTTGTTCTGCTGGCGCTTGTGAGTGTGAAGTAGGTTACACTTTTATTAATGGTGTTTGTGCAGTTGTTGATGAACCAATAGTTTACGTTCCTACAACTGATGAAAGTAACCCAGCAAGCTTTGTGATGAAAGGAGAAAATGTTTGTAATGCTATTAAAACTGATTATCCTTTATCAACTTGTGTTGGCATACAGGAGAACCCTCGAAACACAGGAATAATTGATCATAACGGTTGGGTTGACAGTACTGCAACTTGTAGTGACTCTTCTTATTCAACAGATTACGCTTACAGAGCAGTTTGTCAGATTAGTGGTTTTACACAAGATGGAGGTGTTTGCAGCGGTACAAACAGTGTTACATGTGGAATTATAGCTCAAGCAAATTGTAATTATGTTAGTGGTTGTTATTGGTATTCAGGTCCCTCGCAATGTTTTCCTTATGATTCTGTTCCTTCTTGTAGTAATCAAAATTCACAAGGTTGTGGTGTTTTAACAGCTTGTACTTGGAATGATTATGACACTAGTTGCACTGCAGGAACAGACTGCTTGTCAGGTCTTTGCATAAATGGTGTTTGTGCTGATTTTAGTGCGAGCACTTGCGGTTTGGAATGCAGCTTCTCAGAATTAAGCTATAACGAGCCTTCATGCGGAGGATACGTCACAGGTGGAGAATGCTGGGACATACCTTTAGATGAATTTTCTGTTTGTAAAGATTTACCTCTTAGTTTATGTACTGCAGGTGTTGGTTGTAGCTTTTCTGCTATGAGTGGGTGTTATGATTATTATGGTGAAGGTGTTCAATGTACAGCTGATGATAAAGATGATTGTATAACTCTTGGTTGTAGTTGGCATGAAAGCGAAAACATTTGTTCTTTAATAACCACTGAATCTAATTGTATAACTGCAAACTGTAGGTGGTCACAGTTGACAACTCAAGGAGGCACTGAAACAAGAGCGTCAAATAAATGCACACCAAAATGGCTAGAAGGAGAAGGAGACTGTGACTGCGACAACAACTGTGGCTCAGGATTAGACTGTGTTTGGACAATCAACAGAGGACCAGATGGAGAATATGGAGTTGCAGGTGTGGATGATGATAATAATTTGGTGATTGATGACTTTAGTGAGTATCAATGGTTTGGTTCTGATGATGTCTCTTTGTATTCTATTGGTTACTGTCAAGGTCCAATAAATCAAGTTTCAAGTTGTTCTGATATTACTGATGCGCAGCTTTGTAAAGAATTTGGATGTTCTTTTACTTATTCTCCTGATTTGGTTTGTTATGGAGCTGTTGGACAGACAATATTTAAGCCAGAAGATGTGACTAATTGGAAGGTTTGTGAGGTGCTTGGCGGTCAGTGGAAAAAATATAATGAATATCCACTTATATCTGGGTTTTGTACAGATTTTCAAGAAAACTCTCATTTTTGTGGTTCTGCTTGTGATTTAGGTAATCCTGAATCTGAATATTTGATTAATCCTAGACCTGAAGGATGTTATGATTGTAGTGCTTTTAAAGAATCAACAGGTACTTGTTCTAATGGTTTTTGTGATTGTGTAGACTTCTTTTTGATGCATGATGAAACTCCTTTTTGTGTTGAATGTTTAGATGATGATGATTGTCCTGAAGGTAGATTTTGTGTAGATAATTCTTGTTTTGATCCAACATATTCTATTAGTTATCAAATTGAGAAAAATTTGAAATCAAGCAAATTCTTGGAGTTAGATTATGAAATAATTTCTATTGATCCATTTGTTAATCTTTCATATAATATTTTAAGAGATAATTCTATAACTAAACCTCAATCCTTACCTAAGAAAATAGGTAGAAATGTTGTTGTTGTTAATATGAACTTATTAGAAGGACTTGATGATTGTAAAACTGTTAGTGTTTCAGAGGAAGTTTTAGAAAAAGTTAGGTTTTATTTTGATGGAGAATATTCTTATGTTAATTCAACTATTGTTTTATCTACACCTATGTGTGATATAGATACAACTTGTTATAAAGTGAGTAAGCTCATTCCAATTGATTACTGTGAGGATAACTCAATTGTTTATTCAAGTGTGAGTGTTGATGTAACTAGTCCTTGGTCTTATCAATGTTACAGAAACTATTATAATTATAATTGTGAAGGAATAAGTCACAGTGTTGCTATTGATTGTAATGTGTGTGATTCAGATTCTGATAATTTAGACATTATAGATTTTAATGTTCACACAAAAGAGCCGTTAGAAGGGCAAATAAAAGAGATATTAAATTTTAAAATTAATAGGATTGAGTTGTCCTCTCCACATTTTTGGGTTCCATATGGAGATGATTACTCAAGTTCTTATTATGTTACAAATCCTGATAAGATAGACTCTCAAAAGATAACAACTGAAATTGATTATTATGATTCATATCATTACTCTAAATCTATGAAATTCTCTGTCAATCCATTAGAAGGAAATAATGAATTCGATAAAGGTCTTATAACTGAGCTGATAGATGTTCTACCAGATAAAACTTACACTGCCTCTGCTTGGATGAAAACTGGTGTTACTTCAGGACCTGTTTATTTTAAAGTGTACTGTCATAATGGCTTGCATACAGGTGGTGATTGTCATTACAATAATGGCGTTTGTGGATATACTATTTTAGATTCAAATGAAGATTGGACTTTACTAGATTTAACTTTCACCACAGATGCGGATGCTGATCACTGTCATATGACTTCTTATTTTGAACCTTCTGATTATGGTACTTTTTGGATTGATGCAGTCCAATTTGAGAAGAGAAGTTATCCTTCGAGTTTTAGTTCTTCTTTTTCAAGTGCTGATAAAAAATATTCTCTAATTTATTATGATAATGCAGACAGGGTTAAATCAGTTACTAAGTTTGATGGTAGCACAATATATTATGGGTATGGTTTTGTAAAATTTGAAAATCCTGATAATTTCAGATATACAATAGATTACGATGATGAGTTAGGTCGAAGATACTCTTATTTGTATGACCCTTTATTTAGGTTAAGAAGGGTTGTGAGTCCTATGAGTGGTGTTGCTGATTTTGAGTATGATTCTTTAGGAAACTTAATTCAAATAACTAATGAAGTGGATTCTAACCCTATACTTTTTGATTATAATGAGCAAGGAAAGATAAAATCTCTTGAACAAATAGATATAGGGATAATTAGTTATGATTATAATTTGTTATCTCAATTAGAAAACGTCACTTTTAATAATGTTGACAGTCAAGTATTATCATTTGAAAATGGTCGTTTAAAAGAAGTAAAATATAATTAATTGGAAAAAAATAGGATGGAACATAACCAAACAAAATTTTTTAGTGGACAACTTTATTTATTGTTAATAGTTCTTGCTCTTTTAAACTCTAATTTTTCATCTGCAAGAACCACTATAAATCCTGATCCTTTGGCTAATAATTGTAACGTTTATAAGGATGTTTTTGGAGCTTTAGTGGTTGAGTCAGTATATGATGATTTTGGTAGAGTAATCGCTAAAAAGTATAATAACAGGATAGTAGAGTTTTATGATTATGATGAGTTGTCTAGAATCAAAGAGGAGAGGTTTTTGTATTAGGATATGAAGTAAGAATATGTCTAAATTTTTTCAAATAAAAAAAAAGAATGTATTTGTCTTTTTCCTAGTCCTTGCTATGTTCTTCTATATTCCTAGCTTTGTTGAAGCTCGTGTTGATTGTAGTCCTGCTCCACTTGGTACTATTGGTGGTGCTACTAGTTGTGGGTTTCATAGTGATGGTGTTATTAGGTATGATGATCCTCATTTAGCAGCTTCAACTGAATCTATTGATGCGTTAGTTCCTTGTTCCAATAAATGTGCGGAGGATGACTTTGGTTGTCAGTGGACTGGTACTAGTGGTAACATTAAGTGTTGGAGTACTGATGATTTCATTGTAGGAAACTCTTGTGATTATTCACACCTTTGGTCTGGCGATGGCGTTGTTAATGAGCATGGCTACTGCGTATTTCCTTGCTCTGATACTGATGGTGATGGTTATGGGTACCCTGCTTCCTCATTATGTAACTATCCTGAGGGTGATTGTGATGATTCAGATTCTGATATAAACCCAAGTGCTAGTGAGGTTTGTAATAATATTGATGATGATTGTGTTAATGGGGTTGATGATGGTTTGAGTAATTGTCAATGTACATATGACGCTCCTAGTGATGAAAATTGTGATGGTATTGACAATAATTGTGATGGAGTTATTGACTCTCCTGATTGTGTTTGTGGTTCATTGGATTTGGAGTTTTGTCAGTGTGAAAATGATGCGCAGCCAACAACAGAGGTTTGTGATAATGTTGATAATGATTGTGATGGATACATTGATGAATATCCTTGCAGTAAGATAACTTATTATTTTGATGATGAATGTGGAACTGGTCATTCTTCAAATACTTGGGA
>JAHJDK010000140.1 GCA_018812505.1 Nanobdellota archaeon
AAAACATTTATATACTAGTTCCTACTATATGGTAGTAATAAAAGGTGATATTATGGTAATAGTTGGATTAATGAGAAGACATGAAAAAACCGCTAAAGATTCAAGTGGTAAAAAACTTGATAAACCAACAAAAGAAGGACTGGCTAATGCATATGGAAATGGAATGTTAGCTGCAGAGAATTATCCTGGATTTAAAGTTAGTGCTCATCACTCTATCAGAGAAAGAGCTTTTCTAGCTGCACAAGCATGGCTAATGGGATACTTGCCAAAAGGTAACTTAGGTGCTATGTGTGATAAAATAAACTATGATCCACATCTCGATAGCTTCTCAGAAGGATTATCAAAAGAGGTTAAGGAACCTTTGAGAAATATGAAAGACCCTGTTGGTCAATATCAGCTTGTTTTTAATCAATTCAATGATGAGGTTAACGCTTCAGGAACCAACGTAGCAAAGTTTGTCATTAAACAGATGCGTGACTATATGAATGCTGTTGAGAGTACTGGATTTAATAAAAATCTTCTTGATAACAGCGTCACACACGGACCTATAATTGATGTGGGTTACATTAATCTGATTCGTCCTGATGAAAAAGCAGTAACATTTGATGACGTTGTGAAACACACAGGAATGATTGTTGAAGGAAACGGGTTTAATACAACACTTAGAAAAGACGGAAATCTTTATCTAGTGGATATTGATCTTGTAAATCCAAACGCTCCACAAGGAATACAAACTGTTACACAAGAATTAAGCGAACTAGTGGATTTATACTTGCAATAAACTTAGAGCTAATTTTTTTATTTTTTTCTCTTTATTAAGTTAATTTTTTCTGACAATTACAAAAAAATTTATTTTTTGGGATTCCCAGAAAACTACAGTTTTCTGACAATTACAAAAATATTTTATTTTTGAATTCCAAAAAGCCTAGAGCTTTTTGACAATTCCTTTATAACCATCAACTTCTACTAAATCACCATCTTTAAGTACTTGAGTTGCAACATTTGTGGATGTAACTGCAGGGATACCTGCTTCTCTTGCCAGTATTGCTGGATGAGAGGTTATTCCAGTTCCACCATCACATACAAGTCCGGCAATCTTTTTGAGTGCTGGTCCAAAACTTGGAACTATCTGTGCGGTAACCAAGATAACTCCTTTCTTGATTTTATCTATTTCTGTTGGATGCATGATTATCTGAACAGGTCCTCTAGCAAATCCTGGAGCTGCTGAAAAACCTTTGAGTTCATTAATATCTCCTTTAGCAAGACACAAATCTTCATACATTAATGCTGCTTTTTTTCCAATCAAAATTTTTGTTTTGCCTTTTTTAACTAAGAAGACTGATAGTTTGACTCTTTCTGATAATTCTTCTTTCATATTTTTTTCTTTTAACAGTTTTATGACTTCTTCAGTTTTTATGTGCCTAGCTTCTTTTAAGGTTATTCCTCCTCTTCTGGCGATTTCTTTGAGAATGGAATCATAATAGTATAGTGATTGTGAAACAAAAGTTTTTCTTAACTCTTTCAGATGTATTCCTTCTCTCATAGCTTTGAACAGTTCTTTATGTTTGTCATCAATCTTAAGTTTTTGTTCTATATTCTTTATTTTTAGAATTAAATTTTTTAGATAATCTTCTTTCTCTGATAGTTTCTTCAAAGGATGTTTTTTTAGTATCACACTCATTCTGGTGATGAAATCATTATATGTCAGTACAGGATCTTCATAATCTCTTGTTATCCAGAAATAGTCATTTGTATGCTTTGTAAATAGCTTATTTAATGTCGTGTCTTGTTTAATGATTTCTATAGTTTTGTTTATGTTTTTTTGTTTAAAGTAATTATGCCAAACTTCATTCTCAGTTATTTTCTTGGCTAATTTTAGGGCTGCAAGTTCTTCTCTTCCATTCACTTGAGCTCTAGGTTCAGTAATCATAGTTGAAAAACAGTCAATCATTACTTTTTCATTTTCAATCTTACTTTTGAGGTGTTCTTTTAGATAGTTGCCAAATTTTTTTTCAACAATGAAAATATTGAAATAATGTGCATAAATTATTTTATATTTTTGTTCATATTCTTTGTGGAATTCTGCAAGCTCTTCATCAGTATAATTGTTAACATTTTTTTCTAGCAGTTTTTTTATCCATTCGACAAATTCAACCCCTTTTTTATTAACGACTTCTACCATTTCATGAAAAAAATTATGGTTTGATAAAACTCTCTTGAAAACCTGGTTTTCCATTATTTCATGGTCTTTTTTACCAACGAAAACGTACATAATATTTTCCTTAAATATAATAATTATGTTTTCATAAGCAGTTCCTACTATCTTTTTTATGACTGTGGAGACTGCTTCCATTGACAAATAGTTTGGAAATGGGCTCATTCTTTGCCTGACGCTCATCTGTATGAGTTTGTCTTTTTTCATTTTCTCTTTTCATCAAATAGCTTATCTATATATTTGAACATTTCTTTTGCTGTTTCCTGGAATTCTTTGTGAAATATTCCTTTTGTACTCTTTACAAATTCTTCTCTTATTTTGTCTATTTTGTTTTTATCAACATACTTTGAAAGATATATTCTGATTCTTTTAACATCTAATCCGCCAATTCTGTCCAAGTCATGAAATATTTTTTTGTTTGGAGTGTTGTAAGCTTCAAGACCCATGCCTTCCACTTGTCCTGCGTCATGCATCGACACTATTTCTATTATCTCTTTGGATTTTTCAGGGTCATAATCTGATTCTTCAAGTATCTTCTTTGCTATTTTAGCACCTGTCAGCATGTGCACTAGTTTTGCATTCTTAATCTTTTCTGATCCTGTCAGGTATTTGAAGTGCTCTGGTAAAACACCACAATGGCCGATGTCATGTAGTATAGCTAACGGCAGCATTATACTTAAATCAATATTCACTTTCTTTTGTTTTAGGTTTAGGATTGTTTCAAGCATAAAATATACATGTTCTATATCTCCTTCTCTGCTTTCTTTCAGATAAGGCTTTGCCTTTTCAAACACTTTCCTGACTTCAGGGTTTAGTCTTTCAATAATTTTTCCATTGACCATTTTTACAACTTCCTAACACTGCATTTGTCAGTGTTCATCTCTATCATGTCTCCTTCTTTAAAATCTTTGAATAGTTCAGCATATCCTACGATGCATGGCTTTTTCATCTCCCTTGCAACAATTGCTGCGTGGCTTGTCATTCCACCAATCTTGGTTATGATCCCTGCTGATTTTGCCATTGCCGGCAAAAGTTCTGGGTATGTGGAGCCGCTTGCCAGTATGAACTGCTCTTTCAGATTCTCAACTTTTTTCATGTCTTCTTTTGAATTTATTATTATTAGTCGTCCTTTCACAGGCTTTTTTGAGTTGAATGCAACCAACATTTTTTGTGACATTAATGAGAACTTTATTTTGTCTATTATTTTTTTTATCTGCTTTTTGTCTTCTATTATTGTTTGTTCGTTGCTGGTTGTGACATATAACAGTTCTTCTTGTCTTCTTTTGATTTTTTCAACAAATCTTTCTTTTTTACTTTTGGCTAGTTCTTCAACTTCTTCCAGTGTTAAAAATTTTAGTTCGTCAACGCTTAGTTTTGTTTCAGATGATAGATAGTTGAAAACCTTGTCCATTGCTACGTAGCTTTTTTGCATTAGTTCTTTTCTTAATTGCTTGTAAAGGTTGAAGAAAGATATTACTTTGAAAAGATGTATTTCCTCTTCTCTTAATTTTAATTCTTTGATTATTTTTTCTTTCTCTTTTGAAATGTTTTTTGTGTGTGATTCTATTTCTTTTATTCTTATTTCTGGATGCTTATAGGTTTGGCTTAAGCTCTTAATCATATCTTTTACTTCTGTCATTGTTGGTACTGGACCTGCATAGTAGTAGTATATAAATCCCCATTTGTGAATCCAGTCTTTTATGTTATTGTCTTTAGTTTTGTTGTCTCTTATCATCTCTAGCAGTTCTTTCTCTGCTTGTGTAGCCATTGATATTTCTTCTGAAGAACTTAGCAGTGTGAAGTCTTTGTTTGAGATGTTTGTTTGTATTAATTTCCTGTACTCTTCTGTGATTACTTTCTTTCCCATCGAGATACAGTTTGGTATGATTGCCAATGTTCTAAAGCTTACAATCTCTTTTATGAATTTTCTGTAAATCTGAAGTGCATCGTTGATTCTTTCTAGTTTTTTGTTTTCAATTTTTGTTATGAATTTGGAGAATGATATATTTTTATTTTCTATTTCATTCTTTAATTGTTCATAATATTCTTTTGAAGTTAGTTTATTTATTATCAGTTCTCCTATTTCATTCCAGACGTGTTTTTCAAAGTATAGATCAAAGTTTGAACCTTTTTCATAGGAAAGTGTTATGTTGAATTTCTTGTTAAACTTCTCTTTTATAAGTTCATTGCACATTGTTTTCTCAAAGAGGTTGAATGGGAAAAACATTTGCTTGTTTATGTGAAAGTCTAATCTGTAGAATTCTAATCCTTTAATCTTTGCTATAAAAGGGTTATTTTTCAATATTCACACCCATTTTCTTTAATTCTTTTAATAATTGTTTTTTATTATTAAAATGTATTGTGTTTATTCCTATTTTTGCAGCTGCGTCAACATTTTTTTTAGAGTCGTCGATGAAGATTGTTTCTTCTGGTTTTACTTTGTATTTGTCCATTATGAACTTGAATCCTTCTGGTGATGGTTTTCTTGTTTTTAGTTGGTATGACACAAATCCTTTGCTAAACCATTCGTCAATGTTGAAGTTTTTTTTTATTTCATCCCAGTAATCCTTGTTGTAGTTTGTCAGATAAACTACTTCATATTTTTTTGCAAGTTTCTTTGCAAGTTTCAATGTTTCAGGGTAGAATTTTTTCCAGCTAATCATATCTTTTATGATTTCTGAGGGCTTCTCATCTAGGTTATATTCTTTCAGTAGTGTTTTCCATACTTTTGTGCCTGTTATTTTATTAATCTCTGCTTTTTCTAATAACTCTTCATATCTGTTCATGAATTGCTCTGTTTCTAGGTTGTGTTTTTTTGTAAATTCTTCCAGATAAGGTGGCTCTTCTAGGTTTGAGCAAACATTTGACAGATCAAATATTATCAATTTTATAATCTTCATTTTTTGCAATCTCTCTCTTTTAGTATAACTTGGCCATGATTGGCTTTTACTTCCACTAAATCATTGTTTTTCAGCACTTTGCTGGCGTTCTTTGTTCCTATCACGCATGGGATTCCTAGTTCTCTGCTGATTATTGTTGCGTGGCAGGTTATCCCGCCTTCGTCAGTGACTATTGCTGCTGCTTTCTTCATTGCCGGCAAAAATTCTGGTCTGGTCATGCCTGTCACTAGAACATTTCCTTCCTTGAAATTTTTTATATCTTCTAAGTTCTTGCATATCTGCACTCTGGCTATGACTTTTCCGAGTGAAGCGCACATACCATTTATAGTTGTGGAATATTTTTCGTCTTTGGTTTTTACGAGTTTGTATAGTTCTCTTGCTTCTTTGCTGGTGAATATTATTATTTCAAAGTCTTTATTAGTGTATATTAAGGAGTATTTTCTTCGCTTTTCCAGTGTTGGTTCTTGTTGTTTTGTGATGTCTGCTTCTATTTCTTTGTGTGAAGCCCATCCTATGTTTTCTGGTTTTATTCCTGTTCTCTTGGCGATCTCTTTGAGTATTATATCTGTCTCTTCAATCCCTTTAAGTATCATCTCTTTCCTTTCATCCTGCCAGTTCGTCAGATAAACAAGTTGTTTGCATAGGGTTACTATTTTTCTTGGTAAATTATATTTTTTTATGATTGTTTGTTTCTTCTTTTCTATATCTTCTTCTGTTCTCTTCTTTTTTTTGTTTAGTGATTCCAATTCTTCTTCTACTTCTTTGATTGTTAATAGGTAGCTTCCTGTGTAGTTGTTTTTAATCCACCTATATTTTTGTGTGTGTTTTTTGATTTCTTTGTTTCTTTTTTCCAGGTTTTTGATTCTTGATATTCTTATTAGGTCTTCTTGTTGCTTACCTGAAAAGCTTTTCTCTTTTGGCGTTGTCAGTATGTTGATTGCTTTGTTCAGCTCTTTAACGTCTTTGATATTTTTTGCTAATTCATCTCTTAGTTCATGATCGTGCATTATTGAGAATGGTTCTATTATGTGTGCTTCGCCAACTGCTTCTCTTAGTAAGTCTCTTCCCAGTTTGAACACTTCGATTAATTCTTTTTTGTTGTATTGTGCTGGTTCTTTCTTTTTGTCGTTAAGTTTGTTTTGTATTCTTTTGAAGCTTTTTTTGTGGAATGCTCTTATCTTTTCAAAGTACTTCTTGTCTTCTTCCAGTTTGTTTTTTATTATCTCTTTGAGTCTGTGAAGATCTGCTCTTGAGTAGTTCATTTCAAAAGCGTCTTTTTCTCCTTTGTAGATTATTTGTGTGTATCCAAAGTTCATTGTTTTTTTCATGTAGAATCCTGAGCTTCCAGCTATGTCTATTAAGCAAAGCACTCCTGGTGCTTGTTGTCTATAAAAAACATCTTCTTTGAGTAATTTTTTTATATTAATCATTTTATTATCTTTATTATACCATGGTTGGCGTTTACTTCTATTAAGTCTCCGTCTTTTATTATTCTGGTTGCCATCTTTGTTCCTACTACGCATGGCTTTCCTAGTTCTCTGCTGATTATTGCTGCGTGACATGTAAGTCCGCCTTCATCTGTCACGATTGCTGCTGCTTTCTTCATTACAGGAACAAACTCTGGCATTGTCATTCCAGTAACTAATATGTCTCCTTTTTTGACTTTTTTCATTGCTTCATCTGCTGAGAAACAAACTCTTGCAGTACCAATTATTCTTCCTTGTGATGCGCTCATACCTAGTAATTCTTTGTTATAATCTTCTTTGTTTATTTTTATTGCTTCATCTCTTTTCTTTAATGCTTCTTCACCGAAATATTCTTCTGAGTCTCCATTTTTATAATGCACACAGTACCATTCTTTACTTCTTTTAGTCATTAATGTTTTGTCGAATTTTTTCTTCTTTATTGATTCTACAAGTTCTGCTGGCCATAAGAAATATAGTTTGTTACAATCCACATTGTTTCTTTTGGCAATTATTTTGTAAATTTCTCTGATGCAATATACTACTTTTACTTGTCCTTCTTTTCTTAAGTCGTGTAATACTGTGTATTCGTCAAATATTTTAATATAATTTTTTATTATTGGAAACTTACCTTCAATTTCTTTAAGATAGGATTTTTTTGCTTTTATTTCTTCTTTGAATCTTTTTGTTTCATTATTATAA
>JAHJDK010000141.1 GCA_018812505.1 Nanobdellota archaeon
AAAACCTTTTTTTTTTATTTTTTTCTTGTTCAAATCAAAAATGGGCCCGGCAGATTCCAACGAGTCCAACAGGAGGGAATTTTTCAGATTGTTTGCCGATTTTGGCTCAATCTAGATATTGAATTTGGTTCTTTTCTCACTAAAACCTTTTTTTTCTTTTTTTTTGAAAAAACGTGTGTTTAAAAAAGAACAAATTATTAACGAGGTGATATGAGCGTGTATTCGCATTCCAGATTAAGTTGTTATGAACAATGTCCACAGAAATATAAATTACAATATATTGATAAGGTTGAAACTGAAGTTGAGGAAAGTATTGAAGCATATCTTGGTAGTAGAGTCCATGAAACACTGGAGAAATTGTATCGTGATCTTGGGTATCAAAAGGTGAATACATTAGATGAACTCCTTGATTTTTTTCGTAGTGAATGGAAGAAAAATTGGGATGACTCTGTTGTGATTGTTAAAGAAGAGTATGGTCCTGAAAATTATTTGAAAATGGGTGAGAAATTTATTACTGATTATTACAACAAGTATAAGCCGTTTGATCAAGGTAAGACCATTGCTCTTGAAGAACGTGTTCTCATTACTCTTGATGATGCTGGTGAGTACAAACTACAGGGTTTTATTGATCGGGTCATGGAATCTGAAGAAGGGTACTATGAAGTCCATGATTACAAGACAAATTCACGATTGCCACTTCTAGAATATCTAGATAATGATCGTCAGCTTGCGTTGTATGCTATTGGCATCAAAGATCGATATCCTGATGTGAAAGATGTGAGGTTGGTGTGGCATTTTCTTGCCTTTAACAAGGAAGTAGATTCTACTCGCACTGATGAAGAGCTTGAATCGTTAAAGAAAGGTGTTATCGAGTTAATAGAAAAGATAGAAAATGATGAGAAGTTTGCTGCTAATCCGTCACTTCTTTGTGACTGGTGTGAGTTTAAACCTATTTGTAGACAGTGGTCACATCTTTACATGATAAAAGAAAAACCTGAGAATGAATATTTGAATGATCCTGGTGTGAAACTTGTAGAACGATATGTAGAGTTAAAAGCAAAGGAGAAACAAGTAACTCTTGATATCTATGCTGAATTGGAGAAGATTGAAGAGGCATTGATTGTGTTTTCTGAGAAAGAAGGTGTGGAGACCGTTTTTGGTTCACATTATAAAATTCGTGTTAAAGATACTGAGTGTTATTCATTTCCTTCGAAAAATAGCAGTGATAGAAAGCAATTAGTTCAAACATTAAAGGATCTAGGTAAATGGGATGAGGTTGTACAGCTTGATACAGCTGCTTTAAATAAAATAATTCAAGAGAAACAATGGGATAGTAAATCGCTTGATGTCTTAGAACAATATGTTAGACTTGAAAAATCCAAACGACTCTATTTATCTAAAATAAAGAATTCTTCTTGATGAAAAATATCGTCGATTTTTCAAAGAAGTGGATTTATAAAACAATTTATGTTATACAGTTTTATTTAACGAGGAATATATGTAATACATTCAATGGTCTTGGGTTAAGATTTAATAATAACGTACGGGAATATATGATGATGTAGAGATGCAGCACGGAAATGAAATTGATTTAAAACAAAAAGGTCTTGAGAACTTTATTCTCCTTGTTCTGGGGATGTCAGATAGAAAACTTTCTCTTTTGCACTTGGAGAAAGAAGTATTTCTTCTATGGAATTTTCATAAAAAAATAAAACCTTATCTCAAATTTATTAAACATTACCGAGGGCCATTTTCAAAAGAGATCCAGGAGACTGTCCTCAATCCCATGTATCTTGAAGGACATTGGAACTATCGTTCATCAAGAGATAGAATTAGCGGTGGGTATGTACAATTGACTCCAAAGGGGAGACATGAATATAAACGGATTGTAGAAAAATTACAAGATAATGAGGAAATGCTTCATTTATTAGCTGGAATTAAAATGGTACGGGAGCTTTACGATAAGTTATCACTCGAAGAACTTCTGTTACTGATTTATGATACTTATCCAGATTACACTGAGAGATCAGAGGTGTGGAAGGACATTAAGAAGAAAAAGTCGCAGCTAGCGATAAGTTTGAAGAGAAAAGGCGTTGCAAGTGATGAAAGATACCTCTCCCTCATCCATTAGATCGCTCTCTGTTTCTTCTGATTCTAGTTTTTATATCAGTTTTGCTGATGAGTTAAAGAGAACAGATTGGTTGTTCTTCTTTCTCAAGCAATATCACTTCTATATTGGGAATAGAATAATGGAAGAGATATCTAAATCATTAAGTTCAGATTCTACGTTTCTTAAATCTGTACATTACACTGATGTTGATTATTATGAACTGGTAAAACCATATTTTGGTCGTCATCCGAAACATTTGGATGATGGAGAATATGAAGCAATTGGTATTGCTCATTATCTTTATTTGAAAGGCATATTATATTATTTGATTATTGATGAAAAGCGGATACGAAATTTTGTTGATAGGCATTTTCCGTACCTTATGAATAAAATGGTTGGCGGTGTTGGTTTTATCAGAGATTGTTGTTTGAAAGACAAACTGATTGATAAATCTCAAGCGATTGGTATGTTGACTAACGCAAAAAAGATAATTGAGGAAGGAAAAATGGTATTTGGGATAGATAAAAATACTTATGAAGTAATAATTGCTCCAATATTGAGAAGTATTAGTGTGAGTTGTAAGAAATGAGTGAATATGATCCTCATTTAAATGTAGAAGTCCTGACAAGGACAAAAGATACTAATTATACAATTAGAAAAATTGAGTTGGAGAAGGCTAACATCAAGCTTGAGACTCCATTTAAGATTACTGAAGGAAAAAACATAACACAAGAGATGTCAACGCTATTAAAACATAATATTTCAGAACCATTACTTGAAAGTGGTGTCTATGTTTTACAATATAACACATGGAGTCGATTAAAATATCTCATTGAAGATGCAGATGAGGAGAAGATCCCAGGATTGGATAAGATTTTTGGCTTGAGAAAAACAATTTGGGATTCTTCTAAAACGGTTTCTTCTCTTGTGTTTTCAAGAAATCCTTTTATTCAAAATGTGTTTGGAAGTGATCAAGGTAAAAAAATAATTTCACCTTTTGATAAAGAGAGTTATTACGGGTTACTTGATTATATTCATACAGCGTCCTCAGCCATGGTTCTCTCTCCAGATATTCGCATTTATCAGAAAAATATTGAGTTGGATAACTATCTGCGTTTTGTTGATGACAACGTAAAAGTTCTTTCAACATTTAATAATAAACCTCTTTTTGTTCCTATTCAAACTCATCTTGCACAGAAGAGTTTGAGAAAGATCTTGGAACATTATAAAAAACAAAAGTATACCAATATCTGGATTAACTTTAATGCTGGTCACATTGGTGGTACATATTTCACTCGAGTAAGAACGTTATTAAGGATTTTAGATGAAATTATTGGGCTAAATAATGTTGTTCTTTATTATTCTCATCTGAAAAAAGAGATCAATCCTCATATGAAAGATGAAAGAGCAGTTGCTTCTGATATTTTAACACAGTTTTTTGCAGCTGATTTTATCGGGATTAACAGAGAACCTTCACGAAGAATCGTTGAAACTCCACAGGAAAAAGAAGAGCGTATAAAAGAACTTATTATGAAAGGGGAGTTTAAATCAGTACAAGAGTATGAATCAATGCTTAATTATCACAAGGCACGTATCTTTGATCCAAATACCTATTATTATTATAGATTGGATAAATATCCATATAAGTTACCCTTGACGAAAAAGATATTGCTAAAAAAAGATGTAAATAAAATGCTTAATAGTATTGTTCTTTTCAAAGAAGTAGAAAATACAAAACAATTTATTGAACACCAAGAAAATAAATTACTGGTACCTTACGTTAAAAAGAAAAAAGCAATTGAAGAAAATGAAGAAATATTACAAGGAATTACTACAGAAAAAGAAACTGGTAAACAAAAAGACATCTTCGAATATCTTGGTGGGCTTTAGATAATCACATTTTCTAGAGAATCTAATGCAATTTAAACACTATTGCCAATTAAATAGATAATCCTGAAAGGATTTATTTTGGAAAATCAATCAATGAACTAGCACATATATTTGGGAGAAAACCATCTGCAATGCGCTCAAGATTGAGAAAAAACGGTCTTATTGAAGATTAAAACATTTTTTAAAATGGATAATCTTAATAGAATCTGTTACTGGTGCAAATTCTCGATAAATAGTGATGATGTTGTTGTTCCAAATACGTGATTGATTTCTCTTTTTAATGCTTATATACCTTTTTTCCATACTTTATACTATAGAAAATGATGGTAGAAAGATAATAATTGGTTTAAATGAGACAGATACAAGATCTAAAAAGGATAAAATTTCCTGTTGCATCTTTAGAGGACAGGACCAAATAATATCTGATCTTATTAAGAAACCAATACGAGATTATATACGCATTAACAAAATTGGAAGTCAGATAGATTTGATCAATCAACTCTCTTCATCAATATTAAATAAAGTTTTTAGACAATATGAACTCCCAAAGGAGGTTTAAATATGCCAGGTATAGAAGAACTAATTAGTAATAAAATAGAAGAACCAAATCAACCCACCACTCCAGAACATGTTGTAAATAGACTACTTGAACTATGTATGGCGACTACTGGGAGAGGATATATAAGCGATGATTACACAGAAACAATAGAATTCCCCATAAATGATTTGTGGATTACTTCTGATTCCTATTATGGGAGAACATGGATAGGTCCAGAAGGTGATGAAATAGAAATTGAAGATGCAAAGATGCTGGTAGAATTAGCAAAAGAATTGAAAAAAAGAGTATTAACCTTTGATAACAAGATCAAAAAGATAAGAGAAAAAATTGCTAAAGAAGTTTTTGATAAACCACTTGATCACTTATTCCCTAAAGAATTAACGAGGTGAAACAATGACAGAATATGAGAATGTTCTAGCAGAAAAAGGCCAAGAAAAAAGAATTGACATAGTTCTCACTGACGCTTATGATGAATATGAACAACAAATAGCATTCTGCTGTTACCTTGAGGATTATATCACATTTCCATTCAAAGCAAGAATTCGAGATGATAAAGATTCAGAAACATTTACAGTCCTTGGGTTTACATCAGTAGCACCACATCGAGTTGTGTGCGAGATTGATTTGAAAAGTACCCTATCAAGAATGCCTTTAAGTGAAATAGAACCAATTGATAAAAATTCATCAAATCATATGGTTATTGATGATTATTTGAAATTTATAGAAGATTACTACTAGAATGATAATAATGATAAAAATAACAATAATAGAAAAACTACGATATCAAAGTAATTAACCCCAACATCAAAGAAAAAGAAATACTAAAACCAGAAGAACTTATCAAAATCAATGAAAGGTTACAAAAATTAAAAGAAATAACTTGAAAATACTGGAGAGAAAAAAATGAAAACCGTAAAAACATATGCTTTAACTGAAAAGACACTTGATAAAGACATTGACAAGTTTATAAAAGATGCACAAAATGGTAAATATTACTACGATTACAAATACGGGATGGAAGGATTAAAAATAATCAAACAGTACTTTAGATTCATCCAAAAAGAATACGACAAGAAAAATTATAAACTAGTAAAAATCTGCTATAAAAAATTGCTTTTCTTTTTATTTGAAGCGTCGTATGAACACGATTATTTTCAATACGAAGATATCATAGGTAGAAGCAAATTAGATTTTGAGAAAATAATCATTAACTATTTTTCATGTTTAACGAAATTGTACTCAGTAGAAGAATTACTAAAAGAATATATCGAATATATAAATGCAAAAAAAGAGTATGATTTTGAATCAGCAGATATAAACGATTATACATAATCTTCCAAAAGAAAAATTAACA
>JAHJDK010000142.1 GCA_018812505.1 Nanobdellota archaeon
CGATCTGCAATCTCAGTCACTTTAAAGCCTTTCCATTCAAGCATAGCAGGAATAAATCTATGCATTTCACCAAACAAGTCCATATTGAGAAAGCACTCTTTTTTATATACTTTTAATGTGCAACCAGAATCATGAATTTTATCATTTAGAATTATCTTTCTGATAAGATTTGCAAATCTCGAAGTTAAATGTTTAATTGCACCATCTTTTCTGTTTTTACGCCAACCTGAAACACAATCATAACCTTGATTTAATTTTACTAAAAGCCTAGGAATATCCTCAGGATCATTTTGCAAATCAGCATCCATGGCAACTATAAATTTACCTTTTGCATACTTAAAACCTGCATCTAAAGCAGCAGTTTGTCCAAAGTTGGTTCTAAAAAAAATTAGCTTAACACAAGAATTTTTTTTCTTCAAATCTTCTAAAATTTTTAAAGATCCATCTCTTGAACCATCATCAACAAAAATAATCTCATAAGAAACAGCCATTTTTTTAAGAACAGACAAAACATTGTTATGCAACAAAATTAAATTTTCACGTTCATTAAAAATTGGAATCACTATTGACAATTCAATTTCTTTCATCTTTATACCACTCAATAAGTCTTCTAATTCCTTCAGATATTTTAATCTTTGGTTTATAACCAAGTAATCTCTTGGCTTTTCTTATATCTGCATAAGTAATCAAAACATCACCTTTAGGCATTGGTTCTTTTCTGATAACTGCTTTTCTATCAACACTCTTTTCAATGATGGAAATAAAATCTTTTAAAGTTATAGGATTTGAATCTCCTAAATTAATTATTTCGAAAGACAAATTCTTATTTAACGCGAATACTATTCCGTCAACAATATCACTAATATAAGTATAATCCCTTGCAGAAGTGCCGTCACCATACATATCAATAGGCAGCTTATTAAATATTCTATGAGTAAACTTCAGCGGAGCCATATCAGGTCTGCCTCTAGGGCCATAAACTGTGAAGAATCTTAAACAAGTAATATTTAGGTTGTAAAGATTGTGATAATTGCTGCATAAAAGTTCGCCAGCTCTTTTGGTAACCGCATAAGGGCTAACTTGCTCATTAACCTCGTCAGACTCTGAAAAAGGGGTTTTTTTATTAGCACCATACACACTTGAAGAAGAACCAAAAACAAAATTTTTAACATCATACTTTCTAGCTAATTCTAAAAGATTCAAAGTACCTCTAACATTGGTTTCTTCATAAATAAAAGGATTATTAATGGATGCTCTCACACCAGCCCTTGCAGCCAAGTGAACAACCTTATCAAAGTTATACTTTGAAAATAGTTTATCAAGCTTCTTAAAATTTAAGATGTCCAACTTGTAAAAAATAAAATTTTTGTTTCTGAGATTATGCTTAACATTCTTTTTCTTGATATTAGGATTATAATAATCATTCAAATTATCAATGCAAACGACTCTCTGACCTTCAAGAAGTAATCTGTCGCAAACATGACTACCAATAAAACCAGCACCTCCAGTTACTAAAACGGTTTCCATAAACAACTAGAAAAGAACTATAATTTATAAAAGTATTTTTTCAAGCTTTGATTTCAAGCATTATTTAATAACTTCCAGCAAAAAGTGAATTTCCGACGAAGGAAAAATCCAACAGAGAAAACGCTGATAAAAAACTGGACAGATACTAATTAAAAAATCAAACGGAATAGAAAATATTTTGGATTTCATAAAAGAACTTGCTGAAAAAAAGAATATTTTTCTCTTCAAAATAACAAATTTAGCTTTAGAATAATAACCTTTTTGAGAAAAATAATCAAATGTCTTGTAAGTAAAAAATCTTTTATGTTGTGGATCATTAAAAGCTCCCTGACCAGAAAAATAAGGTGCTATTATCTTCACCTTAGAATGATTCTTTGATATTCTACAAATTTCTTCTAACACAAAAAAAAGGTTATCAACATGCTCTAAAAAATGTCTACAAAAAACTTCTTCAATAGAATTTTCTTTAAAAGGATAAGGTGTTTTGTTCAAATCATGAATTATATTAACACCTGATAAATCAGCTACATCTACATTTAAATAACCTTTAAGAATTTTATTACCACAACCAAGATTAAGTTTATTCATTTTCTGGATTCCAAACAACTTTCCAAACAATAATTCTAATCCCTGTAACTGTTGTTAGATCACTAAACTTTTCAAAATGAGAAGTTCCTCTTCCATCAAAGTAAAAAAGCCTTGTGAAAAGAGAAGCTGAAAGTTCAGGATGAGAAACAAGAGCTTTATTACTCTTTGTATCATAAGTCAAATCCAACACCAAATCAGTTCCACCTGTAGAATATTTTTCAAAAGAATCACCCTCAGCCATAACTAAGTTCATAGGTTTAATCTCTTGTTTTCCAGCAACTAACCCTGTGGTTGTATCAACAAAATCTAAAACAAAATTAGTGTCAGAAGGATTAGAGAGATTTATAACAGCACCTGTGATTCTAACATCCTGACCTAAATTGCTCTTTCCAATGTACAAACCAATACTACATTCAACGACTTCAGAATTATTTTTACAACTCTTGAGATTAGTACCATAATTAGGCCAAGGAGCAATCCAAGAATTAATCTCTTCATCAGATGATAATGCCTGAACTTCATAATAGTAATTATTAGCAACATCTTCCGTATAATTAAATCTACTCATCAAAATATTAACTGCTTCCTGATAGTTTTCCTTCCTAACAACATTATATATGTATGACCTGTCAAAATTCCAACCTCCAAAATGAGACCACACACCTGCCTTTCCAACCATATCACCAGATGTTATCAGATAAGCTTCAGGTGGTTCGCAATGAGAATAACTTAAAATAGTGTTAGTTTCTTCAGAAGAAAAGCCAAGATTCAAAAGATAATTTTCTGCGCTTTCTCTATCCTTAACAATCAACTTATAAACTGTATCAACAGATTTTTCAGTATCTTGAAATTTTTTGTCAATTTCATCAAAAACACTATTTCCACCACAATCAAGCATTCTTAAAATTGAAACTGATAAATCCTCATCATCAGACATCAAAAGCTTGCCAACCCAATGTGCCTGAGGCCTATTCTGTGTTCCACCATCAAAAGTAACTGGTCTATCAGCAATAGCTTTAAACCAGTGACCAAAATCCCACCAAGAAGTTATTATAGCATTTTCAGAAGAATTATTCTTAATCTTTGTAAGAGTGTCCCACCAAGCGTCAGACATACTAGGAACCTCTCCTTTCGCAGTTTGATGAGCTGCTTTAATAGGACTAACCAATAATAACGTTAATAACACAATCAAAAACCCTGATATTATTTTCTTATTAAATTTAAATTCTTTATAAACTAAATTAGACAAAATATCTTGTAAGCTTCCAAGCGCTATCCCAAATGCAATAGCAAACGCAGGAACCATCAACAAAACAAATCTAGTTCCTTTAGTACTGGCATAAATAGTTCCAACAAACCAAATAGTTAAAAATATAGCATATTTAATATCAATCTTTCTCTCGTCTTTCAAAAGCAAAAATAAACCTATGATTAAAGGTAACATAAACACTATCAAATACTTGACTGGTGAAAGTTTAATAAAATAATCAGACACTAAAAGTAAGTAAACTATAGCACCCATGCCTACAAGCGCAAAATCTTTCAATTTCAAATCATCTCGTTTTATCATAGTCAAAACAACACCAAGTCCTGCTATGAAAAGCAACAATTTACCGCCAATCTGACTAACTATTGAACTAATAGAAGCAGGATTCAACTCTGCAACAGTTGTATAAACATTAGGCCAAAGATTAGCATGAGCTGCCTGTTTTATAACCTTAAAAGAAATTGGCCCTTTAACAGCAGATTCAAAAGCTGAAGAACCCGAAAATATTGAGACAAACAAAGCTGAAGCAATAAAAAATATAAAAAACACCCTAAGAGAATTCATCAACTCAAAAGACCACACTTGCTTAAAAGATATATTCTTAACAACAAACTTCAAAACTGTATAAGCTGCATAAACAAGAACAACCGCAATCAACAGGTCAAATATATACCACCAGCCACTCCAGGCAAAACTATAAACTCCAACTAAAAAGCCAGATAACAACAATACTGAAAGTTGTTTCTTCCAATTCTTAGATTCAAAACCTTCAATGAACAGCCAGGCAATAAATAACGGAAACAACACATTATAAGCATCAGTGTCGGCAAATCCACCAGCGGTTCGACCTATAAAAGCAGCGTGAACTGCTATAATCATGGCAGCAACAAAACCACCAAAGTAACCTATTCTCTTTTTTGCAATAAAAAAAGCAGGAATTACAGAGAGAGCTGACAAAAGAATAGGCACAAAAAAGATATTCTTCATCAAACTGTTGTTAGTAAATATACTCATAAACTTATGAAAATAGGCTTCAAAGTATGGATGTAATGAGGAAGTAGTTGACTTTCCAAGAGGAGCAACCATGTGATCATCAAAAGGTTTACCGTTGACAACCTTATCACCAACTCCTCCACTATCTAAAACGTTTTGAGAGTATCTCCAATACATATAAGGATCTATGGCTAAAAGATAAGTCTGACCTGATTCGTCCTGAAAAAAAGACTTTAAGCTTTGAGAAGTTTGTTCAATCTGAGTTTTTAAAGAAGCACTGTTTTCATCCAAAAAATCAACAACTCTCTTCTCTATTAATTTATTCTTATCTGCAGTCGGAAGATTTGGATACTGCTGATTTATCTGCGTTGACACCTGAGATTTAACAGAATTGTAAATGTTACTATAAGCCCAATCATCTGTTGTAGGCAGATTATATGAGTAAGACCTAAAGTAGATTGAGAAAAACAAAGGAATTAATATCAAAACTAAAGGAATTAATATTGGAAACCAATTTCTCCCTTTATAAGAACCTAATCCTTTAAACCAAGCAGTAACTTTAGAAAAGTCTATAGAAAAATCGTCATCTTGTTTTTTTTTTAGCCATGAAAATCCCCTAAATATGACTAGAAGTTATAAC
>JAHJDK010000006.1 GCA_018812505.1 Nanobdellota archaeon
CTCCATAAACAATTTTTTAGTTTAGGGATTATATAAACTTTTTGAACTATTGTTGAAGAATGAAAAAAAATTAGTGGTCCCAGTCTGACACGATTCTTCCTTCACCACCTGTCAGGTAGTGGTGGCATTGCAGTGCTGCTTTTGCTCCGTCTCCTGCGCTTATAACTGTTTGTTTAAATAGCACTGTTGTAACGTCTCCAGCTGCAAAGATTCCTGGCTGGCTGGTTTCATGTTTTTCATTTATGATTACTTCGTTAAGCTCGTTTCTATCAACCAAACCTGTTAAGAAATCACTATCAACTTTGAATCCTATCTCTACAAATACCCCATCAACTTCTAATGTTCTTTGTTCTTTAGTATTCACGTTCTCAACTATTAATCCTTCAACGAACTTATCACCTTTCACTTCTATTGGCACAGTGCTTAGCAAGAGTTCAATGTTTTCTTGTTTATTGACTCTTTCAGCTTCTATTTCGTCACCTCTAAATTCATCTCTTCGGTGCATTAAATAGACTTTCTTTGCAATTTGCGATAGTTCAAGTGCTCCTCCTAATGCAGAGTTTCCGCCTCCTACTACCACAACGGTTTTTCCTCTATATAATGGTGCATCACAAGTTACACAAATTGACACTCCTCGTCCCATAAATTTGTCTTCTCCTGGAACTCCTAAGCTTCTCGGTGTCTTGCCAAACGCTAATATAACCGCTCTTGACTCATAGTTGACTCCTGATGCTAATTTAATCTCAAACAATGATTCTTTCTTGTTAATCTTCACGACTTTACCGGATATCATCTCTGCACCGCATTTCATTGCCTGAGCTTGAAACTTGTTCATTAATTCTAATCCATTTACTTCTTCAAAACCAGGATAATTCTCTATCTTGCTTGGAACAGCTGTTTGTCCTCCTACATCCATGCTTATAACTAATGTTTTCAAGTTCTTTCTGGCAGTATAAATACTTGCAGTCATCCCTGCAGCTCCAGATCCAATTATCATCACATCATACAATTTTTTCACCCTTTCTTCATGGTTCCTCGCCAATCAAGTACAGAAATCATTTTCTTTATAGCGTATATATATGCCGCTGTTCCAAAGTCAACCTTGAACTCTTTTGAAGTTGAATATACTTCATCAAATGCAGCAATCATTTTCTTTTTTAATTTTTCTAAAACCTCTTTTTCACTCCAAGGATATCCTATCTTGTTTTGAACCCATTCAAAATAACTAACTGCCACTCCTCCTGAGTTTGCCAGTATGTCAGGAATAGATATTTGTCCTTTATTATACAATTTCTCTCTGGCTTCCGTACTCACAGGTCCGTTGGCCAGCTCCAATATTATCTTTGCTTTGACATTATTTACATTCTTGCTTGTTATCACTCCTTCAAGTGCTGCAGGTATTAAAACATCAACTTCTAATTCCAATAATTCTTCGTTGGAAATCTTATTTGCAAGTTCATAATTTGTAACTGTACCTGTTTCTTTTTTTATCTGAATAATTTTCTTGATATCTAATCCTTTTGAGTTATATATTCCTCCTTTTGAATCTGATACAGCGATTATCTTATAGCCATCCTTTGATAATAATTCTGCAGCGGTCATGCCTGCATTTCCAAATCCTTGGATTGCAATTGATGGTTTTGTCATCTTTAATGCTTTTACTGCTTCTTCCAACACATATACCCCTCCCTGTGCTGTTGCTTGTCCTCGTCCTTCAGATCCTCCTAGCTCTATTGGTTTGCCTGTTATCATTCCAAAAACGTTGTGACCTTCTATCTTGTGGTATTCGTCCATCATCCAAGCCATGATTTGTGGATTGGTATAAACGTCTGGTGCGGGTATGTCTTTTTCAGGACCTATGAATTTGTGCATGGCTTCTATGTATCCTCTGCTTAATCTTTCAATCTCTCCTGGAGACATCTCTTTAGGATTACACATAACTCCTCCTTTTCCGCCTCCGAAAGGAACGTCTACTACTGTGTTTTTCCAGGTCATCCAGAATGCTAGTGCTTTTACTTCTTCTAAAGTCACATTTGGATGGTACCTTATTCCTCCTTTTGTCGGTCCTCTAAAATCATTGAATTGAACTCTGAACCCTTGAAATACTTTTATTTTAGCATTGTCCATCCTTACAGGTATTGACACTTGTATTATCCTTTTTGGATTTGTAAGTATCTCAACAACACTTTCATCTATGTTCAGCTTTTTTGCAGCTTTATTGAATTGTTCTAGAGCTTCATCCCATATAGTTTTAGCCATTTTAATCCTCCCAAGATTTACAAAAATCTTTCTTTTAATAAATCTTGCTATATTAATATTAAAAATAACAAAATTAGTATAAAAAAATTAAAGCTATCAAAACAAATCATATAGATCCAATTATTGAGTCTATTTTTTGTCTTAATACATTTGCAGGTGCAAATCCAACTATTCTGTCAACTTCTTTTCCATCTTTTGTTATGACTAATGATGGTATGCCCATAATTCTGAATTTTCCTGCTAATTCAGGTTGTTCTTCTGTGTTGAGCTTTGCAAATTTCAGCTTTTTTTCATATTCAGAACTTAATTGTTCGAATACAGGACCCATCATTCTGCAAGGTCCACACCATTCTGCCCAGAAATCTACAATTACAGGTAGTTCTGATTTCATAATTTCTTTTTCAAAGTTTTCTTGATTTAAGTGTACTAGGTTGTTTGTCATTTTTTTATATCTCCGATTTTAGCGATAAAAACAGTCACTTGTGATTATAATAATCACTACTTATTTATAAAGCTGGCGAAGAAGTGAAAAAAAGAATAAGAAAAAATCACATTTCAAAAGCAAAAAACATAAAAAAAGAAACTAAAGATAAAAAAGTTATGCCAATAAAACTTATAACAATAAACATAGAAGGAAACAAACACTTAGACAAAATAATACCTTTTATCAAAAAAGAAAAACCAGATGTGTTGTGTGTGCAAGAAGTATTTCTGCAGGACTTAAAGAAACTAAAAGAAGCATCAGGTCTTGAAGGGTGGTTCATGCCATGCTATAAAAAAGACTCAACACAAGCAAACATTCCAAAAGGAGAGGAAGTTATTGAAGGAATAGCATTGCTAACCAACCTGCCAAACAGAGGAGTAAAAACATATTACTTAAAAAAGAAACATCTTCGAACGTACAAAGATTTCACAAAAGTGCCCAGAGGTATAATACAGATAACTATAATTTCTGAACAGAAAGAGTATAACATCGCAACCACTCATTATACATGGACTCCAAATGGAGAAATCAACAAAAATCAAAAAGAGGATTTTAAAAAACTATTAAAATTCACCCGGCAATTCAGCGGATTAATATTATGCGGAGACTTCAACGCTCCAAGAGGAAGAGAGATGTTCTCAAAATTCACAGACCATTTCAAAGATAATCTGCCGCCAGAAATTGACACGACAATCGATTCAGATATTCATCGAAAAGGTTTAAAACTCGTTGTGGACACAATATTCAGCACTCCACATTACAAAGTTTCTAATGTAAGAGTTGTTGGTGATGTAAGTGATCACAAAGCAGTTATAGGTTACATTGAATAAAACTTTTTGAGAATTGAAAAAGCGAAAACAAAAGCTTTTTCAAAACACTTAAAAAGAAAAACTAATGAACGATTTTAAAGGAGTTGATATACATGAGTGTAAAGAAAGGAGATAAGGTAAAAGTTGAATACACAGGAACATTTGATGATGGCACTGTTTTTGATAGTTCTGAAAAACATGGCAAACAGTTAGAGTTTGAGGTTGGCGCTTCACAAGTCATCAAAGGTTTTGAAGAAGCAGTTATGGGTATGGAACAAGATGCAGAAAAAGATATCAAGCTTGAACCAAAAGATGCGTACGGCGATCCAAATCCTATGTTAATAAAAAAAATTCCTAGAGACAGACTTCCTAAAGATCAAGAGCCAAAAGCAAACATGATGTTAATGATAGGAACACCTGATGGAAAACAATTACCAGCAATGATTACTGACGTAAACGAAAAAGAAATAACTGTTGATTTAAATCATCCATTGGCAGGAAGAAACCTTAACTTTAAACTAAAAGTTGTGGGAATAAACTAATTTTTTAATTTTACATTTTTATTTCTTCTTTAATTCTTAAACTATTCTTATCAGCAAACACCAGTAATCCCCAAACCATTAATAATACAACACTAATAACCACTCCCAATAACAAATCCATGACAAGATTTTCTCCTATCAAAAACAACTCGCCATTCCACAAGTGGTCAACAACTCCGAAAATAGCTCCACCAAGGAATAATTGGTTCAACCACAGCTGATATTTATTATTCTTCAAAACATCAACCTTTTTTCTCAAAAAAAAATGCACTATAGCAGCAGTTGTTGGTACTGCGTAACAAGTCATAAAATCACCTCTTTAATTTTTATTTGTTAACTAGATTCTTCGCAACTTCTCTTGCTTTAAAAATTATTTCATCTTCACCAATAACAATTCTATCTTGCATCAATATCTTACCATCACAAATAGTTGTGTCAACACACGAGCCATTAGCTGAGTAAACAAGATTGGAAATAAGATTATGAGTTGGTGTAAGACTTGTATCTTTAAGATTTATCAACAGCAAATCAGCTAACTTTCCTTCTTTCAATTCACCAATATTTAATCGGAATGCTTTTGCTCCGTTGATTGTTGCCATATTAAAAGTTTCAGCAGCAGACATGACAACAGGGTTTCCCTGTGACTTTTGAAGCAAGGATGCAAACTTCATCTCTTCAAACATATCTAAATTGTTATTAGA
>JAHJDK010000143.1 GCA_018812505.1 Nanobdellota archaeon
AATAATTTTTTTTGGTAAAAAAAGATTAGATATTCGATAAATTTATATAAAGATTTTAAATAAACAATCTGTTGCAAAATGGACAAAAAAGAATTAAGGAGAAAAGTAAAGGAAGAAGGATATTTACAAGTAATAGCTGTTTTTGAAGTTGTAGGAAATCCAAAGGATTATGTTCAAAGAGCTTTAGAAGGTCACTTGAGAAAATTAGAACAAGACCCAAAAATAGAATTATTGAATAAACACGTTGAGCCTCCAGAAGAACAAAATAATTATTGGAGTACTTTTGCAGAAGTTGAGATGTTGATTAAAGGACTTGAAAAGTTTACATGGTTATGTATGAACTTCATGCCTGCATCTGTTGAAGTTATGGCTCCTGAAGAATTAACTTTTAAAGGAAGAGAATTAACTGCTTGGATTAATGATTTATTAGCAAAGCTTCATGAGATAGGAATTGTTTCACAACAAGTTGGTCAGCAAAACAAGTTATTAGTGAAAAACATTAACGCTTTAGTTAGAAATTCAATCTTGATTTGTATAGACTTTGGTTTGAAAAATCCAATTAAAATCGCTAAAAAAATAGGTATTGGTGAGAAAGATTTGGAGCCGATTTTTGAAGCAATGATTAAAGAAGGTAAAATAGAAAAAAAAGGAAAAGAGTATGATAGAAAATGAGTGAAGTGAGTAATCAAATAGAAGCATTATTATTTTCTGGTGGAAGAGCTATGGCTGTAGATGATATAGCAATAATTATAGGCATAGACAAAAAAGATGTTAAAAAAGGATTGAAAGAATTACATGATTATTATAATCAAGCAGGAACCAGTTTGATGATAACACAAGAGGGAGATTTTTGGAAACTTAATATTAAAGAAAAATATGTTTCATTAGTCACTAAAATAATTGCAAATACAGAAATGGGTAAATCTGTGACTGAAACCTTGTCTGTTATTGCTTGGAAGTCGCCTGTTTTACAATCTGAAGTTATTAACATAAGAACTAGCAAAGCTTATGAGCACATCAAAGAGTTAACTGAAGCAGGGTTTATTAATAAGAACAAGGAAGGCAGATCTTACAGATTAAGAGTTACTGAAAAATTTTTTGAATATTTTGATATACCAGGAAATATAGGTATAAAAGAGGCTTTTAAAACAGTGAATATTCCTAAAAAAGAAGAACCTAAAAAACTAGATGGGTTAGAGATTGTTAAAGTGGATAATAATAGTGAAGAACATGGTAGAACAAAAGAAATTTTTGATAACCAAAAAGAGATTTCTTCCGAATCTGAAGTAGAAGAAGTTGTTGAAGAGAAAAAAAAAGATATTCTTCCAATAGATAAGGAGTTTTTAGAAAAAATAAATAAACAAATAGATGAGATTGCAGCTAAAAATGATGAATTAGAAAATGATGAATTATTTAAAAATAGGCGAGAAAATGTGGGTGCAACAGTTTATGATTCTGATTTGACTTCTCAAGAGGATTCTTTAGAGGAAAATGATGCTGTTGAAGATTTGGAAGAAGAATCAAAACTTGAAATGATAAAAGATGATTCTTCTGAAGTTGAATCTGAAGATGTTGATCAATATCAGGAGTCTAAAGAATGATAAAATGCTTCTAGTTAAATGTCCTAAATGTGGTAAGAATATGAAATGTGCTCCTAGGATTAATATTATTAAAGCAGTAAAAAAGTGTGTTTATTGCGGGTATTCATTCAAATTATATTCTAATTTGGACAAAACAAGGATTGTTAAAAACTTATAATTTTTGGTTAAAAACGTAATGCTTATAAAGGGTTAAACATTATCTTTTGTCGAGGAAAAATTTGTTAAAATGGTTGATGAAAAAGAGACTTTAACTGCAGAGAAAATTGTACCTAGAGTAATAGAGGATGAGATGAAGACGGCATACTTAAGCTATGCTATGTCTGTTATTGCTGGTAGGGCTTTGCCAGATGTGAGAGATGGATTGAAACCAGTTCACAGAAGGATTCTTTATGCTATGAATGATATGGGTATGCGTTACAACACACCATTTAAGAAGTGTGCTCGTATAGTAGGAGAAGTTCTTGGAAAATATCATCCTCATGGTGATTCTGCAGTTTATGATTCTCTTGTTAGAATGGCTCAATCTTTTTCTTTAAGATATCCTTTAATTAGTGGTCAGGGAAATTTTGGAAGTGTTGATGGTGATAACGCTGCTGCAATGCGTTATACAGAATCCAAAATGGCTAAGATTACTGATGAAATACTTCAAGATATAGATAAGGAAACAGTAGATTTTTCAGATAATTTTGATGGTTCTTTAAAAGAACCTCTTGTTTTGCCTTCAAAAATTCCTAATCTTTTAATTAATGGTAGTTCAGGAATTGCTGTTGGTATGGCTACTAACATACCACCTCATAATATCATAGAAATTTGCAAGGGTGTAATTGCTCTAATAGATAATTCTGAAATAACACCTATGGAATTAATACAATATATTCAAGGACCTGATTTTCCAACTGGTGGAGTTATAGTTGGTAGAAGTGGTATAATATCTGCTTATAGTACTGGAAGGGGTAAGGTTATTTTAAAAGGATTGGTTGAACAAGAAAAAAAAGGAGATAGAGATGTTTTGGTAGTCAAAGAAATACCCTATATGACTAATAAATCTCTCTTAGTTCAAGAAATAGCTCAATCTGTTCAAACTAAACAAATTGAAGGAATATCTGATCTTAGAGATGAAAGTGATAGAAAAGGAATAAGAATAGTTATAGAGCTAAAGAAGACTGCAACTCCTGAAATTGTTCTTAATCAATTGTATAAACATACTAGATTGCAGTCAACTTTTGGAGTAATAATGCTTGCTTTAGTTGATAATCAACCTAAATGCTTAAATCTAAAAGAGTTACTTTCAAATTATTTAGAACACAGAAAAGATGTAATTACAAAAAGAACAAAGTTTGATTTGATAAAATCAGAAAAGAGAGCACACATACTTGAAGGTTTGTTGATAGCTCTTAACAAAATTGATGCTGTTATAAAGCTTATTAGGGCGTCTGATTCTGTTGAAAAGGCAAAAAAAGATTTGATAGTTCATTTTAAATTAACGATTGAGCAAGCATTGGCTATTCTTGATATGAAATTACAGAAACTTGCAAAGCTAGAGCGTACAAAAATAGAAGAAGAGCATAGTGGTCTTTTAAAATTAATTAAAGAATTGAAGGAAATACTTGTAAGTAAGGAGAAAATTTTGGAGATTATAAAAGAAGAATTAAATTATCTAATCGAAAAATATGGTGATGAAAGGAGAACAATTATTTCTGATGATGAAGATTTGTTTGATGTTGAGGATTTGATTGAAGAAGAAGATGTGGTTGTTACACTGACACATGCAGGTTACATTAAAAGATTACCTATAGATTCCTATAAGCTTCAAAGAAGAGGTGGTAAGGGAGTTATTGCTACAGGTACAAAAGATGAAGATTTTGTTGAAGATGTTTTTATTGCAAACACTCATTCATATTTATTGGTGCTTACAGATAAAGGAAAAATTCATTGGTTGAAAGTATATCAAATACCTGAATCTACTAGACAAGCTAAAGGAAGACCTATAATTAATTTAGTTACTGTTGAGCAAGGAGAGTCTGTGAAGGCAGTAATTCCTGTTAAAGAATTTAACAAGAGTAGTTATTTAATAACTGCAACTAAGAATGGAATTGTAAAAAAGACTTCTTTAGAAGCTTATTCAAGACCTAGAAAGGGTGGAATAATTGGTTTGAAGCTTGATGAAGGTGATGAAGTAGTTGATGTAGTGTTAACAGATGGAAAACAGAACATCTTATTAGCAACAAAGCAAGGTTATGCTGTTAAATGTGCTGAAACAGATATAAGATCTGTGGGTAGAGTTAGTAGAGGTGTTAAAGGAGTTTCTTTAAGAAAGAACGATTCTCTTGTTGGTATGGTTTTAGCGGTTGATGAAAGAAAAGTACTTACAATAACAGAAAATGGATATGGCAAGAAAACAATGATATCTGATTATAGATTTATTAAAAGAGGCGGCAAAGGAGTTATAAATATAAAAACCTCTGAAAGAAATGGATTTGTGGTTGCGATAAAATCAGTGTCTGATGAAGATGAATTGATGTTTATTAGTAAAGAAGGAATTGTTATAAGAACTTACTCTTCAGATATATCAACTATTGGTCGAAATACTCAAGGAGTAAGACTTATGAGATTAAATCAGAATGATTTGGTTGTTTCGGCTGCTAAAATAGTTAATGACGATTCTTAAAAAAATTTAAATACAAGCTTTCTAAATCTATCTTTATGAAAGTAACAAAACATAGTTTATCCATTAAAGGATGGTCTGATGAAGAAATTAATAAAACTATGAAAATTTTGGAACTTGCTAAGAAAAAGAAGCATCCGAAAATATTTATGTTAGATAAACTAGTTTATTGGATTGCGTTAGTTCTAATAATTTTTGGAAACTTTGCTTTCTCAACGTTTATAATACCTTTATTAGTAATTATAAACAATTTAACATTATATTTGATTATTTTACTTTTGGCTTCTTCATTTGGAATAATTATGAGCGTTTTAGTAAGAGATATAGATTTTTTAGAGATAAAGCATCATTTAATTTTATACTTGTTGGTTGCCATTGTTGGTTTGATTAATTTTTTGGTAGTTGTTAATATTTCAAATAATAATCCCTTAGCAGATTCACTCAATACATATCATAATCCGATAATTGTAGGGTTAATTTATCTGATAGGTTTTTTTATACCTTTTACTTATTTTTTGTTTGAAGAAAAATGGATGAAACAACATTAAAAGAATGGATTATCAACTTTGTAAAAAACAAAGATTTGATGTATAGAAAATTAGTTAGTTATGAAGAGGCAGAAAAAACAGTTTTGTTTCATTTTAAAGATAAAGATCAGGCTTATTTTATATTACCTCAATTAAATCAATCTATATTTTTACTCATTAAAGAAGATGGTCAAAAAACAATTGTTTGTTTAGCGTCAAGAGATAATCTTAAGTTTTTGATAGATAATTGGAGTTCCTTTTCTGTTGTTAATGATTTAAATTTTGTTTTTGTAAGCGTACAAACCAATAAGAGATGGATTATAAATCCTGGTGTTCATTCTAAAATTTGTGATGATGATTCGCTTGTTTTTGGATTGGAATCTATGTATTCAGCAACTTTTGAATCATAACATTCTTAAATTAGCTTAATTTGTTAATATTTTATGGATGAAAGAATTACTACAGGTTCCATGTCTTTTGATGGGTTGTTGGAAGGTGGATTTGAGAAAGATGTTATATCTACTATTTTTGGACCTGCAGGTAGTGGAAAGACTAATTTGTGCTTGATTACATTGGCAAATTTTAGTTCTCATAAAAAAATAATTTATATAGATACAGAAGGATCGTTTTCCGTATCCAGATTAAAGCAAATAACGTCTGAGTATAAAGAGGTTATGTCTAGAATAATTTTTTTTAAACCAACAAATTTTGATGAACAAAAAGATTTATTTTCAAAATTGAGAACTTTGGTTAATGAAAAAACAGGTTTAATCATTTTTGATGGTGTTGCAATGCTTTATAGATTAGAAATTGGCAAGAATAAAGATATTTATAATGTTAATAAAGAATTAGGAATACAACTTTCTTACTTGTCGGAAATTGCCAGGAAGAAAAACATCCCTGTGCTTGTGACAAATCAAGTATATGCGGATTTTGAGAATAAGGATCAGATAAAAATGGTCGGAGGAGATATTCTTAAGTATGCTAGTAAGTGTTTAATAGAACTTCAAAAAGTAGGTGATGCAAGGAAAGCAATTCTTAGAAAACATAGAAGTATTCGTGATGGAAATGAATTAATTTTTAAAATAGTTAATTCAGGTATTGAAGAAGTAAAAAAAGAAAAAATTAATCCTCTGTGAATTCTTCTAAAGAATGTTTCATTTCTTCTTCATTCTTTATTATACCTTTATTTATAGAGTAGTTTTTTGCAATCAAATATAACAATATTCCTAAACTTTTTTTCCCTTTGTTATTACATGGGATGACGAGATCTAGATTGTTTACTTGGTTGTTTGTATCGCAACACCCTATAACTGGGATTCCTATTTTTATAGCGTCATTAACTGCGTTTTTATCAGGCCAAGGATCTGCAACAAGAATTAGTTTTGCTTCAGTATATTTGTCAAGGTTTGGATTTGTTAATATGCCTGGAGGATACCTTCCTGCGAATGCTTTTATTCCAGTTATTTTTTCTACTAATTTTATAGCTTTCCAACCATTTTCTCGTCTACAAACAAGCATTATATCTTTTGGTTCGTAGTTGGATATGAAATTTGTGGCTAAGCCAATTCTTTCATCAATTTGTTGTATGTTTAAAACAGATAATCCATCAGGTCTAGTCTTATATATAAAATTTGACATGTGTTTTGTTTTAAACTTTGTTCCTATGTGTATACCTGCTTTTAGGTATTCCTCAGTTGCTATTAATAATTTTTCT
>JAHJDK010000144.1 GCA_018812505.1 Nanobdellota archaeon
ACCTCTTTAACTCTTAAATTCTTATCAGGTTTAACTAAAAGACGAGATATTATCTCAGTTTCAGAAACAACACCTGAAACACCACAATTCTCCATAACAGGCAGCTGACTAATCTCATACTTCTTCATCTTCTTAATGACATCCCTGACAAAATCATCTTTTTGGCAAGAAACAAGACCTGAATGAATGAAATCCTTAGCCTTCAAAGACTCTTTCTTCTGCAAAGAATTAAGAGTTTCAAAAATCTTAAGAGCATTAGAATAAGTAGGATCAAGAGTTCCAGCTTCAATCTTAGCTATCAAAGACTGGGAAACACTTGACTTATGAGCAAGTTCAGACTGAGTCAAGCCAATCTTCTTACGAACAATTTTAATGTCATACAAATCATAAGGAGTCATGTAAAACAAGAATAATAAGTAGTTTATAAATATTATTATTGGAATAAATCCTCCGGCGAGAGTTGAATGTTTGCTAATTTTTAGCAAACTTCAAAAATCTTTGATTTTTGATTATGTAAATGCTTTTTTAATTTACATCCAAAAATCTTTGATTTTTGTTATCGCGAAGCGAGTTAAACTGAAGCCTCCGGCGAGAGTTGAACTCGCGACCTGCGCTTTACGAGAGCGCCGCTATAGCCACTAAGCCACGGAGGCAAGAACAAATCATAACTTCTTCAACAAATCTTTTTTACTATAAGTTTTTTGGCACTCACTACAAACCAGCTTCTTTTTTCTCTTATCATTCTTCATATAAGCGCCTACAACTTTGCTTAGGAAAGTAATCTCGACTTTTTTACCGCAAACATCACATTTCATAAATAATAAGAGAAGATTATGCTTTTATAAACTTTGCTTTAGACAACAAATTATTTAAACAATTATTCCTTCTAAAAAATAATGAAATACTCATCCTTAGTAGATATTTATGAGAAGATTGAAGCTACTTCTAAAAGACTTGAGAAAACCTATTATATATCTGAACTATTAAAGAAAACAGTTGAAAAAGATATTCCAACAATTATGCTTCTTATCAGAGGAAGACTGTTTCCTGACTGGAATAAGAGCAAGATTGGAGTGGCCAGTAAATTAGTTTTAAAAGCTATTAACACTTCTTCAGGCGCAGGCATCTCAACCATTGAAACAATGTGGAAAGAGATAGGAGATTTAGGTTTAGTGGCAGAAAAAGTCATTAGCAACAAATCGCAATCAACCTTGTTCTCCCAAGATTTAAGTGTTGAAAAAATGTTTTCCAATCTCAGAAAGCTAGTCACAATGGAAGGATCTGGTAGTGTTGACAGGAAAACACAATTGATTGCAGAACTTCTCTCAAGTGCAAAGCCAAAAGAGGCAAAGTATATTGTAAGAACAGTGCTAGAGGACTTAAGGGTTGGAATTGGCGATGGCACTATGAGAGATGCTATTACATGGGCATTTCTACCTGTAAAAGTCGATTTTGACTTTGAAAAAATATCTATTGAAGTTGATCGTGAAGAATATAATAACTCAGCAAATATTGTGCAATCAGCGTATGATAAAAGTAATGATTTTTCAAGGGTTGCCATAGCAGCTAAAAAAGGAGTTTCTGAACTTGAAAAAATTAGTTTGATACCTGGAAACCCAATCAAGGTTATGCTTGCACAAAAAGTTCTATCAATAGATGAAGGATTTGAAAGAGTCGGCGAACCTGCTATGATTGAATATAAATATGATGGTTTTAGGATGCAAATCCACAAATTCAGTGAACAAATTAAAATTTTAACTAGAAGATTAGAGGATATAACCAAGCAGTTTCCTGAAGTTGTTGCTTATGTCAAGAATCATGTGGAAGGAAAAAGTTTTATTATTGACTGTGAAGCTGTTGGTTTTGATTCAAAAACAGAAAAATACTTGGTTTTCCAGCATATCTCACAGAGAATCAGGAGAAAATATGATATTGAAAATCTTGCAAAGAAATTACCTGTTGAACTCAATGTTTTTGATGTTCTATTTTACAACGGAGAAAACCTTCTTGATACTCCGCTAGTCAAGAGGAGAGCTTTACTGGAAAAGATTGTTAGAGAAGAAAAATTTAAAATTATAGTGTCTAAAAAAATAGTAACTTCAAACAAATCAGATGCTTTAAAATTTTATGAAGATTCTGTGAGCAAAGGTAATGAGGGAGTTATGCTCAAGAGTCTTAACAGCCCTTACAAACCCGGTTCAAGAGTCGGTTTTATGGTTAAACTAAAATCATCAATGGATACACTTGACTTGGTTATAGTTGGAGCTGAGTGGGGTGAAGGCAAAAGAAGTGGCTGGCTCACTTCCTTTACACTTGCGTGCATCGATGACAATGGCAACTTTCTAGAGATTGGCAAAGTTGGTACTGGAGTTAAGGAGAAAGCAGAGGAAGGATTGTCTTTTGGTGAACTAACTGAAATGTTAAAGCCTCATATCAAACAGGAGAAAGGGAGAGAAGTTGTCATAAAGCCTGAGATAGTTCTTGAGATAAAATTTGAGGAGATACAAGCAAGCCCTACTTATAGCAGTGGTTATGCATTAAGATTTCCTAGAGTTATACAAGCAAGAGATGATAGAATGCCTGAAGAATGTTCTACTTTGGAAATGGTGCAGAAAGAATTCGAGGGACAGAAGAAACAATGAGTATAAAAGCAGTTATCTTTGACATTGGAGGTGTTTGTTATCTGGGAAGAATGAAGTCTGCTTTCAAAGAACTAAGTAAAGAATTGAATTCTAAAGATGTAATTAATATTTATCATCAAAATGAAGAAAAATTGCTTAAAGGAGAACTAGAAATAAAAGATTTTTGCATGTTAGTGTCTAAAAAAGTTAAGATGAATCATAATGATATTCATAAAACTATTATTAAAGTCTGGAAAAATTATTTTATTCCAAATAAGGAATTACTAATAATTATTCATAAGTTATCAAAAAAATACAAGATTGCTTGTTTATCTAATGCGACTAAATTTGATACAGAGCTGGATAAAATAACAGGCTTTGATAAGATTTTCAATCCTTACATAAATTCTTGTGATTACGGATTAGTCAAATCAAATAAAGAATTCTTATTGTTAGTTTTGAAAAAATTGAATCTAAAAGCAAGTGAATGTGTTATAATTGATGATTATGAATTAAACGTTAAAGTTAGTGAATCATTAGGATTTAAAGCAATTCATTTTAAGAACAATATTCAATTGGAAGAAAATCTTATTTCTTTAGGTCTCAAATTTTCTTGAGATATATATCTTGAGTTTCTATATTTACATGGAAGTTATAGTCAGAGTCTATAAAGTTGTTTTAATCCCACAAATATTTACTGTTTCAAAAATGAAACATTGTTTCATAAATGAAAAACTTTATATATTAGTTATGTTTTATAGACGACAAAGTGGAAACGAAAGAACTCTTGGAGAGACTCTTTGACGAGAAGAAACTCAGAATAATACAATTCTTTTTCAATCACCAAGAAGAAGATTTCTACATGAGAGAAGTAGCTAAAAAAACCAAAATACCAGTAGCCACAACATTTAGGATCATCAACAAATTAAAAGAATTAGAAATTATAAACGAGTTTAAAATAAAGAAGTTTAAGGTTTATAGAATAAACATAAACAAGAACACAGAATTCCTGCAAGATATAATAGCTCAAAAGAAGTCTGCACTTAATGACTTCGTAGAAAAGACTAGTCTTATCGACGAGATACAAACAATAATACTTCACGGAAAAGAAGAGAAAAACAAAGCAAACATTTTATTAATAGGACACAACATTCCTGTTGAGAAAGTAAAAACATTCGTTGTTGAGATTAAAGAAAGTTACGACTTTACGATAATAGATTTAAACTTAGAGCCTGATCAATTCTCAAAGATGTCTGAAATGGGTTTATTTCCAGGTCGAAGAACAGTATTGTTTCAAAAATAACTATTGGAATATATATTTACAAAGCTAGAAATATTTAAATATTGGTATAGAGAACAATATATCTATTGAGTTTTTTGGCGAGAACACAATCAAACCATGTTTGGCGACTAAGTTTGATTTTTTAGCGAAAAAAATTTTGTTTTCTAGGAGAGTATATTGTATAAGTTACTTATAAATGTTTAGGTAGCTAGAAATATAGTTTCCAAAATATAAATGGGAGGTTCTCCTATAAATAATATAAAAAATAAAACGAGGGGGCAAAAAAAATGGACTTTGTTGTAGAAAAAGCAGAAAGACAAACAGTTAAGAACGAGTCCTACAGTGAATACGATGTAGGGCAGGCCAATATAAAAGTAATTGGCGTTGGTGGAGCCGGTAATAACATGGTAAACTGGCTATACAAAAAAGGAATCAAAGGTGCCGAGATTCTAGGATGTAATACTGATCAACAACATCTCAATATTATTGAAGCGGACAGAAAGTTCTTGCTAGGGAAAGATGTAACCAAAGGACTAGGTTGCGGAGGATTCCCGGAGAGAGGTGCAGAAGCAGCCCACGAGAGTCTGCAAGAAGTGAAGGAAGCCCTAAAAGGTTCTGACATGGTGTTCGTTTGCGCGGGCATGGGTGGAGGAACTGGAACTGGAGCTTCGCCAGTGATTGCAAATGTGGCTAAGGATACAGGAGCGATAGTGATCGGAACAGTGACAATGCCTTTCAACATTGAAAGGGCCAGAGTTGACAAAGCAGAGTTTGGACTACAACAACTGAGACAACAGTCAGATACAGTGATAGTGATTGACAACAACCGTTTGGTTCAGATTGCAGGCAACTTGCCGGTGCAACAAGCTTTTGCAGTAGCAAACGAGTTGATAGCAACTATGATTAAGGGAATCGTAGAAACCATTGCAATACCTTCCCTAGTGAACCTGGACTATGCAGATGTAAAAACAATAATGACTGATGGAGGAGTTGCTGCTATTGGAGTGGGAGCAAGCGACACAAACAACAGAGTAGAAGAAGCAGTAAAAGGAGCTCTAAGCAATCCTCTACTAGACATAAGCTATGAAGGTGCAACAGGAGCTATAATACATGTATCAGGCGGACCAGACATGACACTGGATGAAATCAGCAGGGTAGGTGAATTAGTAACTGAAAGCATGGACGACGATGCAAACGTTATCTGGGGTGCACGTGTGCTTGAAAACATGAAGGGAAAAATCACAGTGATGACAATCATCACAGGTGTGAAGAGTCCATGGATACTTGGTAAACTAACAAGTAAACAAGCAGCAGCTCAAAAACAAGCAATGTCAGAAGAATTAGGTATTGAAATAGTAAGGTAAAACCCTTACTAAATAATTTTTTTTTACAACAAAGGTCAAGCTTCTTTCTTGGCCTTCACCGTGTTTTGCATCACCCCCAATGATCCCCCAAAAAACGTGAAGGCCAAAACTTTTTTATTTTTAATTATATACTACTTATTGCAGTAAAGGTTCGCTCATGAAAGCCTCTCTCTTTATATCTTCTATGATGTAATGCACTTTCTTATCCAATATCTTAAACTTTTTCTCAAACCGTTCCATGAAATCCTC
>JAHJDK010000145.1 GCA_018812505.1 Nanobdellota archaeon
ATTATTTATTGTTTAGTGTTAAGTTATATTTTTCAAAAAGCAGCCTAAAACAACCAAGAATAAAAAGACCTTTCATAAATAGAATAGTCATATCATTTATGAAATGAACAACCAAAGATAAGAGGGCAAACTAAAAAAGAGATATTGACAGCCAAGAACCTAATATTACTAAGGATAAAACAAGAAAAGCTCTAAATAAGATAGATAGTCTAACAATACAAAGAAACTAAAATTGAAAAGACAGTTCATAACCAAAATAAACATATCATTTATGAAATAAACAACCAAAGATAAGAGGATAAACTAAAAAAGAGAGATTAACAGCAAATAACCTAACATTACCGAAGATAAAACAGAAAAAGCCAAAAACAAAATAATAAGAAGATTTGATAAAACAACCAAGAATAAAAAGATATTTCATAAATCTGATAAGTATATCATTTATGAAATAAACAATCAAAAATAAGAGGATAAACTAAAAAAGAGATATTAACAGCCAAAAACATTACATTTCCGAAGATAAAACAAGAAAAGCTCTAAATAAGATAAATAGTATAACAATACAAATAAACTAAAATTGAAAAGACATTTCATAAACAAGATAAACATATCATTTGTGATAATATCAACCAAATATAAGAGAATAAACCAAAAAAGAGATTCTAACAGCTAAAACCACCAGCATCACTAAAGATAAAACAAAAGCTTTGAATAGTTGAATTAGGAGTATATACTCATGAGTAGATTAATAAACCAGTTAAAGGAAATAAAGTTTTTAGACAAAAAGTATAGTTCAAGAGAAACAGAGCTTATACAATTGCGTTATCTTTTCAGCTAATAATACACAATACCCTATTATGAATTATAAATTCAGCCCAAAAAACCAAAACCAATAACACAAAACCAAACTCCACAACCCAAAACCAAAAAACCTAAATACCTCTCTCACCTTAAACAAATACCAAAAAACAAGCAAAAAACAATAGAATATTCACAAAACAAAACATTTAAATATAAGATATTCGTTACCTTATAATGACAACAAAACACAACAGCATACAAAATAGAAGATATTCAAACAAAAGTGGCCTACTAGGTAAATTAGCAAGAGCAGGCGTCTTAGCAGGCACTGTTGCAGGTTCTGTAGTCATGCCATTTGCAATGCCAAGCAGTTATATTAACAAAGCCAAGGCAGATATTATTCAGGTAGCTAATATTGCAGACCGCTCTGACATAACTTCATACACAGGAGTTTTAGATGCAAATGTATACAATACAGGAACATCATTAGGCTATGACCTGGGATTAGACCATGATATGGACACCTCAACAAACCCAGAGAATTATGCCTCATTAATATACGCTGAATTACCAGAACCTGAAGAACAAGGAGGAGAAACAATGCCCCCATTACACGCAGTAGATTATAATTATTCAATCGAAACCATACCAACTGACACCTACACAATGAAATTAAGCTTTGAGAATGAAATAGGAAATAACCTCTATAACATACCAAACTCAGTTACTTTAACAAACTTCAATATTAATCATTCAAACGGTGTAGCTGACTATGAATATATTTTATCTGTTAATACAGATAGCCAAGATGATGAATATGATTTTACAACAAGTGGTTTACTTAGTGAAGTCTTTGCTAGTGAAGAAAAAAAATTAGGAGAATGGACTCAGGATTTTAGACAAGGATTAGACTGGAGATTAGGAAGAACATATGGAGAATTAACATTAACTGCTATAACTAATCAAGAATATAATCCAGGAGATGCAAATCATGACAAAGTAGTTGATTTATTAGATCTTGGAATTGTGGGAGATAACTGGCATGGAACAGACCTTAACTGGGAAGATGGTGATTTCAATAATGATAATACTGTTGATTTATTAGATCTTGGAATTGTGGGAGATAACTGGCATAGAAGTTATATTGAATCAACAGGCACAAGTGTTCCTGAACCAAGCACTTATACTGGACTTGCCAGTTTATTACTCAGTGGAGCAACATTTCTAGGCCTAAAAAAGAAATTTAAAAAATAATTTTAAAAAGCCCACCCCTTGCTATTTTGCAATGATGAGCGTATATAATTGATTATAGAATACCCAATTTATATCATTTTTGCTACTCCAATAAAATGCTATTTTTCATTTTATAATTCTAAAAACCTAATCTTATTTAAGCTACAAAACTTTACGATGTGGGCGGATAGTTTAATGGGTTTTTATACTACTTCATCGCAAAGCCACAGGTTTTCAACTCAACCCAATATTATACAATTGTGTTATTTGTTCAG
>JAHJDK010000146.1 GCA_018812505.1 Nanobdellota archaeon
ATCCCGCACCTTTTATCTATTCAAAGTTTTTAAAGATTTAAAACAAAAAACTAAGGAGTTAGGTCTTCAAATTGTCTAATTCAGCCTTTTCAGGTATTCCTTTTCGGGTTTAACAAATATATTTTAACAAACCAATCTAATTCAACAAAAAAAAGCTCCATAAGAAATCAAGGGGTCTGGCTTGGAGTTTGTCATGTCTATTTTGTTTAATATAGTTGAGACCTTAACAATCTTTATAAACCTTTGTTTCCTTTGGAACTTTTATGGGGGATGAGGTAACAGATTATTTTGAGAATTATTTGGAGAAAGATAGCTTATTTAGGAATAAAGCCGTTCTTTCAAGCAACCACCTGCCTGAAGAGATTAAACACAGGGATGATCAGTTAAACCAGGTTGCAAAGATCATTGCGCCTTGTCTTCGTAACGAGAAACCTTCAAATTTGTTTGTATATGGCAAAACAGGAACTGGAAAAACATTAGCTATTAAACACACCAAGGATAAATTAGAAAAGATAGCAGAAACCAAAAAAATCCCACTTAAAATCATATATTTGAATTGCAAATTGAAAAGAATTGCAGACACCGAATATCGATTAGTTGCAGAATTAGCAAGACATTTTGGCAAAAACATCCCTGCAACAGGTTTGCCTACAGACGAAGTGTATAATATTTTCTTCAAAGCATTAGAGTCAGATACAAAACAAATTATTCTAGTAATACTTGATGAAATTGATCAGTTAATACGAAAAGCAGGAGATGAAATAATTTATAATCTTACAAGAATCAATTCAGAATTAAAAAACACCCAAATAAGCATAATAGGTATAAGTAATGATCTTCTATTCGTAAATAATTTAGATCCTCGCGTACGTAGTTCTCTATCTGAAGAAGAATTAATATTTCCACCATATAACGCTCTTCAAATACAAGATATTTTAAGAGCTAGAGCTCGGGATGCATTTAAAGAAGGTTGTATTGACGCGGGCGTTATTGAAAAATGTTCTGCATTTGCTGCGAGAGAACACGGTGATGCGCGTAGGGCGCTTGAATTGTTACGCGTCTCAGGAGAATTAGCTGAAAGAAATAACCAGGAAAGGATACGGATAGAGCATCTTGATGAAGCTGAAGAAAAAATTGAAAGAGACAGAATTATTGATGCTGTAAAATCTCAGCCAAAGCAATTTCAGGCAGTTTTATACTCTCTTCTTTCAATCATGCAAAATAAGAAAGAACCTTTGTTCACTGGAGAAATTTATGAGCAATACAAGCAGTTTTGTCCGGATGCGGGTTTGAGACCGCTGACACAACGGCGTGTATCAGATATTATTGCCGAACTTGATATGCTTGGAGTTATTAACGCAAAAGTGATCAGCAAAGGAAGATTTGGGAGAACAAGAGAAATTTCAACCCCTCTTTCATCATCAATTAAAGTTAAGATGATGAAGCTTACAAAAGATGAGTTGAGTGCATAATTGCTGTTGATTGGTTTTAAATCAATAACATCTTCTTAGGGAAAGATGGAAAAAGACATGAAAAAACAAAAACTTGTACTTAGATTGATTGAGAAAGGGTTTCTCACCAGTCCTGATTTTATCACTTCAGAGACTTCGTTTGACACATTATCTGCGCAAGAGATAGATTCTAATTTACTTATTATGAACTCTGATGTTTTTTCAATACTAGAACAAAATAAAAATATTACTGCTGAATGGATGCAATTTGAAAGCGCGCTTTTTCAAAAAGAAACATCTTCAAATCAAAAACAATATTTTGTATTTCTTAAATATTTGCGGGATCAAGTCACTGAAAAGAAACCAATCCGACTTGAGGAACACCCTGTCAGAATTATTTATTCTGAATAAGAAGAACCACATAAAAGGTCTGTTAAGGATTTTATTGCATACTTTAACACACGATTCAAGCTTATTGAAGGTTACTTAAAATCTCGAGAAGAGCTTTCTGGAATTGTAAGCATTTCTCGTCTAATTCAAAAGAAAGAAAGAGAGGATGTTGCAGTAATAGGTATGATAAAAGCTAAACACGAGACAAAAAACAACAACATAATTTTAACATTGGAAGATAAGACTGGCTGCATAAATGTCTTAATATCCAAGACTAAACCTGATCTTTATGCTATTGGTGCGGATATTGTTCTGGATGACATTATTGGTGTTGTTGGCACCAGCGGAAACAAGATTGTCTTTGCAAACAACGTATTGCTTCCAGACATCCCGTTGACAAGAGAACTAAAAAAGGCTGATAAGCCTGCGTGGGCTGCATTTTTGGGAGATCCTCATTTTGGTTCTAAAGCATTTCTCAA
>JAHJDK010000147.1 GCA_018812505.1 Nanobdellota archaeon
GGCAAGATAGCTGAGATTGATGGATCAAATAGCAGAAGACAAAGAATTGATGCAGAAAAGTTCTTTTCTCAAAAGGAAGTTCGTTTATTAATAGCTACAGATGCAGCATCCGAAGGATTGAATTTTCAAAATTATTCACATATTGTAATACATAACGAGCTTCCATGGAATCCCAACAGACTTGAGCAAAGAAATGGTAGGGTTGATAGGTGGGGGCAGACAAATCAAGTACGAGTTTACAATATGCTTTATGAGAACACATTTGCTTACACAATATTTCAGCGGTTGCAAGAAAAAATTGAGATGATAAAAAAGGACTTAGGTTCAGTATCATCAGTCATTGGATTAACTGATCAGGATCAATTAAATGATTTGATAATGATAGAATCAGATGATGGGGCAGATGAAGGGTCACTCATGCAGAGTTTGAATGATTATTTTGACGAATTAGAAACAAAGAAGCACGCCTTCTCGGATCTTAACCAAGAAAAATTTAGTAGTGAAGAAGATAAGCAAATCAATGAAATTATTGATTATTCAAAAAAATATTTATCATCTGAAAAAAGCATTCGTGATTTTATTATTCGAGCGATTAAGAATAATCAAGGACATATTGATGAGGTAGAAAAAAATATATTTAGGATTAAAGTCCCTTTTAGGTTTAGAAGGATTGGTATTGAAGATGAATACACAGGAACATTTTCAAGGGAAATTGCTTGTGCTCTAAACAATAAGGAACTAAACTTCTTCGATCTGAATCATATTCTAGTTAAGGAGATTGTAAAAATATATCGTTCTTCTTTGTATTCTGGGACAAATCAGATAGACCGTGTTAGCTTCATAAAATCAGAAAAGGAAGGGATATTATACACATTTTTAGTTAGATATACAAATGGCAAGAGAGAGGTTGTGGAAGAGCAAATCATTCCAGTTTTCATAAACACAGATGGTCAAGTTGAGAAATTTGATTATGGTATGGGTCTATTTTATGGAGAACACAATTTTCCCAAAGAAAAAGTTAATTGGAGAGAGATTATTGAAAAATACTCATCAAACTATGAAAAATTATTAGAATCTGCCAAATCTGGATGTGATTCCTTTAGAAAAGAGATTGAAGAAAGTATAATAAAGAGGTATAAGACCGATGCAAATGATTTGAAACATAATCTTGATTCTTGGTTTAGTCAAAAAGTGAACTCATACAAGGAATTAATAAAAAGAAATGAAATAGAGTTATCCAAACATTCTCAGAGTCGTCTTGATGGTGAAAAGGTGGCAGATACGAAGAGATCCAGTTACAAAGGAGCAATAACAAGAACAATACAAAAATTGGATCATTTGGAAACCGTTGATTATCCAAAAAAACTGAGTGAAGCCGAGAAGATTTCAGAGATTAAATGTGATAAAGAATACGAGTTAATTGGAATACTTATCTGTATAAAATGAAAAAAGATAAAATATCGCAAGCTTATGTAAATATCCATAATAGAGGATCATTTTTCTCAGAATATTTCTTAGGTCAATTACTCCAAAAGAATTTCAAAGGGAAGCTTGGAGAAAATGATAGAAAAGGTGTATTCTTCGGATTGATGAAAATTTATGACGGAGGAAGAAAACTGTCAATCGATTCTTCTTTAGCAAATACTTGGCAAAAGTGGTCTTATCGTTTCTTTTTTAAATTAGGTTTTCCTGAACCACTTGAAAAATGCAAGTCTGATGAGATAATTAGCTCAAAGGACCAAGAACTTGGTTCAGTAGATGGAACTCCTCTTCATAAATATTCTCATAAAGATAAGCCACTCATCCTTTTTAAGCTTCTCAGATTTGGTGAAGATCCAGATAAGAAGTGCCTCAAGATTGACAATAGGAAAACCACACATTTTAAGCATCTTGAAATAGCCATAAATTCATCTGAATCTGCCAAGTGGGGGATAATTTTCAATGGAAAAATTTTGAGATTAATTAAATCAGACCAAGCTACAATTGGAGAATCATACTTGGAGTTTGATGTCGACCAAATCATGGAAACTGATAGTGAAGAAGAATTCAATGTTTTATATGCAATTCTAAGAAAAAATGCCTTTATAGAAGAAGAAGGAATAACATTAATTGATGAAATCGCAGAGAAATCAAAAGCCTATTCTGCACAAGTAAATGAATCACTCAGAGAGAGCGTATTTGAAGCTTTGGAATTAATACTCAAGGGGATAGTATCAGATAATACAGATATTGATTTTAAATCAGACCTTAGGACACTTTATGAAGAAGGGTTGACATATCTTTATAGACTACTATTCGTGCTTTATGCAGAAAGCAGAGGATTATTACCACTAAACGAATATAAAGTCTATCGTGAAAATTATTCATTAGAAAGACTTAGGGATCAAATAGATAATCCACTTGTTTCATTTCATCCTAACACATTTTACATTTGGAATTCACTGAAATCCCTGGCAAAATTGATTCATCTAGGGATTAACACACCTGAATTGAAAGTCTCTGCATTTGACGGCAAATTGTTTGACAACAATCTCCTTAAGTTTTTAAATAAATGTTCAGTTAATGACGAGATCATGAGGAGAGTTCTCCTTTCGTTATCAAGGACTAAAAAAATTAAGAAGAAAGGCACAGAACGTGTAGCGTATAATGAGTTAGATGTGGCTCAATTAGGTTCTGTATACGAGGGTCTTTTGGAATTTGAACCAAAAATTGCTGAAGAATATCTTGTTGTAGTAAAAGATAGTAAAGGGAGTCATATTATTCCCCAAACTCAACTTTCAGAAAAAGACATAATAGAACAAGAAATAATTAAGGGAGATTTTTATCTAAGTTTATGGGGTGGTAAGAGAAAGGGTTCTGGAAGTTATTATACACCTGAAGCTTTGACTTCCTTTTTAGTAAAACAAGCAATTGACCCTTTAGTATCTGGGAAATCACCGGAACAGATACTTAAGTTGAAAATAGTTGATCCTGCAATGGGAAGTGCTGCCTTCTTGGTCGCTGCAACTAAGTATCTTGCAGATGTCTATCTTGAATCCATAATAAAAGAAAATGATCAAGATGATTCGCTTGAATATCAAATAGAGTTACAAAAGGCAAGAAGAACCGTTGCAGAACATTGTATATATGGAGTGGACCTTAATCCAATGGCAGTTGAACTAGCAAAAGTATCAATGTGGTTGATCACTCTGCAAAAAGGAAAACCCTTATCTTTCCTAGATCATAGGTTAAAGTGTGGTAATTCATTGATTGGAGCAAAATTGAACAATCTAAGTTTGATTCCCAATGAAGTCTTAGATGGAGAAATAAAAAAGGAAAATGCTGAGTTTAACAAGAATTTTGAAGCTGGCGAAATCCAGATGAAATTATCTGAGATGGACGAATTTCAAGTTCACCAAATTCAGACTTTGCAATCAGTTATTCGACACAGAAAAGAGATGATTGAGCAACCAGATGATTCAGTTAGGGATGTTAAAATAAAAGAAGAGTTGCTCGAGCATGACCTTCAAGAAGGCAGCGAATATATGAAACAGAAGATAATCTGTGATTTGTGGTGCTCTACTTGGTTCTGGCCTGAAGACTCAGAAATTGAACCTCCAACTTCCCGTACATTTAGAGAAATTAAAAAGTCAGTGCTTGGAAAACCTTGCAAAATAGATGCTGAAGAGACAATTAAATATCTTGAGATAGCAAAGAAGATAGCTACTGAACAACGTTTCTTCCATTGGGAAAATGAATTCCCTGAAATATTCCTTGATGATGATGGAAAAGCAAAGGAAAATCCAGGGTTCAGTATAGCTGTTGGAAATCCTCCATGGGATAAAGTAAAACCTTTTCAAAAAGAATTTTTTGGTCAATATGATTCAAGTATTAGTAGTCAAAAGAAGAAGGACTCTAGCAAATTAATCAAGCAATTGCTTGAAAATGACGCAATCAAAATGGAATGGATAAAATACTCTACCAACTTCATAAATCAGTCTAATTACTATAAGAAGGTAGGATTCTATTGCTACCAAGGAATTGGAGAATATAACACGTATAAGTTATTTGCAGAACAATTTTTCAGATTAATTAGAGTAGATGGCTTATGTTCAATTATCTTGCCCTCAAGTATTCATTCTGACAAGGGAACATATGACCTCAGAAAACTGTTATTGAATAAGACCAAAATGCTATTTTTGTTATGTTTCGATAATGAGAGAAAAATTTTCCCGGGAGTTATGCACAGTGTCAAATTTGATTTTATTGGATTTAGGAAAATGAAGGATGATAACAACCAAATTAAAGTGGCATTTAAAAATTGGACTCCAATTGAAGAAATAACTAATGCTTATCAGAACGCAATAAATATGGACATGGATTTCATTAAAAAGACATCCCCTGATACTCTTTCTATTATCGATGTAAAATCCAAGGAAGAAATAGTACTAATTGACAAAATTTTCTCGAGGTCCAATTATCTTAAAGACATTGGTTTTCAACTTTATCAAGAATTGCACATGACTAATGATAGACATTTATTCAATACAAAAAATACAGGTATGCCTCTCTATGAGGGAAAGATGATTAACCAATATAGGTGTGATTTTGCCAAGCCAAAATATTGGATTTCGGATGAAAATATTGCGAATAATAAGAAAATTAGAAACTCAGATTTTAGAATTGTAATCAGGAGTGTGGCAAGCGAAAAGGATGAAAGAACATTAATGGCAACATTGCTACCCAAAGCACCTCACAGTAATAGTATAATCTCATTAACTATCCAAGATGAGAATAAGTATGAAATATATTTGTATTCAATTGGTTTCTTCAATAGTTTGATTATAGATAGAATAATAAAATATAAAGTAAGCA
>JAHJDK010000148.1 GCA_018812505.1 Nanobdellota archaeon
AATATAGAAGTATCAGGAATTTGTAATTATCATTGCGATTATTGTCCATATCCAACTTCAAAGAGAAAAAAGGGATTAATGGATTTTACCACATTTAAAAAATGTATGGAGTTAATAGATGAGATGAATCAAAAAAGTATCTGTTTACATAATTTTGGTGAACCATTAATTCACCCTGATCTATCGAAATTTATAAAATATGCAGATAAATATGTTGACAGAATTAATCTCAGTACAAATGGAATATTACTAACTAGAGAACTAGCAAAATCTTTGAAGAAAGCGGGATTGACTGAATTGTATTTATCATACCATAACAAAGATATTGCTGAGAGGGCCAAAAAAAATTGTGAGGGATTAAACTTAATAAAAGCGGAGAGACGATCTTTTTCTCATGATTGGGCAGGCACAGCAAAAAAGAAACCTTTACAAAGCTATTTAATTAAATTTATGGCTAGACCGGATGTATGTCATTTTATTGATAATGATGCTGTTACTATTTTATGGGATGGTAGAATCAATTCTTGTTGTATTGATATGGAAGGACTAGGGGTTTTAGGATCAGTTTATGATGATGATCCTTTTACTTGTACGGTTAAAAAATTTTCACTTTGTGATAGATGTCATAAACCCTATGGTAAAAATGCAAAAAAATTCTATAGCGATTATACCATAAAATCAAAAAAATAACTTATATATCCATCATATCAAAACAGTTATAAAATTAGTAATCCAAAATATTCACTCCTTTATTAATTCTTACTACCTTGTTATTATTTATCCTTGAGATCCATTTATTTTCAAGGAGATAAATCACCACCAAAAAAATTATATCCAAAACCTTAGTTATTGGGATGCACTTAGGGAATATTTTTTCACTAAGTCATATCATTTGTGTTTATGGGCGGGTAACAAAGTGGTTACCTAATAAAATTCTGCCATAATATCGCCAAAATATCAGTAAAACTTATTTCTAAACCCTTTCTCTTTTCTTTAGCCATATCTTATAGAATTTTTATAAAGACTATTGATCATTGGAAGGCTTTTCTTTTGTCTCCAAATTAAAAAAGAAGCCTGGAAAACCCCTCTTTTACAAATCAGCGGTTTGAGAGGGATTCTTAATCCATATATTCTTATTCAGACAAAATGAGTCTTTTAACCCGTTTATCATCCAGATCTGGCTTTAGTTTTAATCTGCCTTGCTCTTCTAGAGTATTAACAATCTCACCAGTTTTTTTCCATCCCCAACCAAGTTCATTTAAAATATCGGATTGTTTTGGTGGAATTCCTTTTTCATCTTGAAAGTCTCTTACCTTTTGCAAAAAGATTTCTTCTTCAGGAAGTTTTAACTCTTCCTCAATTTCAAAGATTTTTCTCAACCTTTTGATTATCTCATAAACTTCTGGGAGTAATTCTTCCAAGACTTGAATTCTTCTCGATGGAAGCGTCTCTAGTTTCTCTTTTATTTCTTTGAATTCAAGAGAAGAAAGCTTTGATAAGTCTTTGGCATAGGTAATTCCTCTTACAGTTCTGATTGATCTAATTACATCGTAGATTTTTGGCGAGATGCTTTTGATTGCTCTTAATTCCTTATCTGTAAGCTTTTTAATTTCATTCATTTTTGATTCAAGTAGCTCCGCGACATGATCTTTCTCTTTGAAAATCTGCATTTCTTCTTTGATTTCTTCATCAGAAATGCTGAATGGATGATGAAGCGGAGGTCTAAATTGAACGAAGAAAGGATTGCCATAATCAGGAAAGCTGACTAGTCCCTGACCAGTTTTCAACTTTGGAAGATAGTTTGCAAAAACAGAACCTATGTCCTTATTTGCCCTGGTTATATCACCGTCATAGGTAGTCCTCATTCTGATTTTTGTTGCTGTGTTAGCTCTTATGGATTGCATGAAGTCTGTCATGACCTGAGAAATGAAAACAGTTCCAACTCCCTTCCTTCTTAGCTCTCGTATTACTCGGTCTAAGAACATGTAGAGTTCATTTGGTATTCCGGGCGTGTTTTTTGGAATGAACCTGTGTGCCTCTTCCACAATCAAAAGAAGTTTAAGTTCTACCGAGTCAGGTTGGGAAAAGAAGTATGAAAGCAATTCTCTCATCAAAAAATAGGATGTATATATTTTCTGATTGTCAGCAAGGTGGCTTAGTTCTACAACTGATATCTCACCTGGCTTCCACAATTCATGAATCTTGAGATTTTCTCCTCTAAAAAGGAATGGATATCCCTCTAGTTCTTCCAGCTTCAGCTTGGTTTCAAAAACATTCTTGCCATGTATTCTAGCCCAATCATCCAATCTTTTCCTAAGCTTAATATAGTCTAAGATTTCTCCTCGTTCCCATTCTTCTAAGATCACTGTTCTCACATACATTGTTTCATTGCTGTTTAGATTACAAATCACTTTGATGATAGCAGCTATTTCATAGGCACATTGCTGTAATTCATCTTTCTTTTCTGTTTCGGGTCTTGCTAGTAGGTTGGTTTCCAAGTTTATTCCAATATCAGAATTGGGTGTGAAAATCCTGCCATTAAATCCTGTTGCCCTGATATCTCTCATTTCAAATTTCTTGTAAAGTCTTAATATTTCATCGTTCTGACATGGTTTTAAGAATCCAGTCCATTGTTTTGATGTATCTAATACAAGCACAGGAACGTTTCTAATCAGTGCTCCTTCACTTAGATTAGATGCACATATGGTCTTTCCACTACCCGTTCCTCCAACAATTAAAGTGTGTTGTGGCCCTTGATAATCAAGATCATATAGATATGGAAAATTACTCGTTCGTATGCCATCTTCAAGAATAAA
>JAHJDK010000149.1 GCA_018812505.1 Nanobdellota archaeon
ACTCATATATAAATCTTTCTATTTTTATCACTAAATAGTAAGAACATTCTATGTTTTTCTCTTCATAAAAATTTATAAACAAAAAGAATTATTCCATAAACAAGATGCTAGATATAAAACAGATAAGAGAACAAACAAAGCAAGTAAAGGAAAACCTTACAAGAAGAAAAGATCCAGAACTACTGAAAAAATTAGATCAAGTGGTAAAAAAAGACGAGAAATATCGTCAGACATTATATCAAGTAGAAAAACTAAGACATGAAAAAAACGATAAAAGTCAAGAAATAAACCAACTTAAAAAAGAAAAAAAAGACATTAAAAAAACAATTCTTGAAGTTAGAAAAGTAACACAGACACTAGCAGAAAAGGAACAAGAACTTATAAAACTAAAACAAGAATTAACACAACAATTAATGAGACTGCCAAACATAATGCATGAAAGCGTGCCCTACGGCAAGGATGACACTGAAAACAAAGAAATCAGAAAATGGGGAAAACCAAAAAAGTTTGATTTTGAAATAAAAAATCATGGGGAATTAGCAGAACAACTAGGCATAGCAGACTTCGAAAGAAGCGCAAAAATATCAGGAAAAGGATTCTACTTTATGTTAGGAGATTTAACAATGCTGAACCAAGCGCTGATAAGATATGGTTTAGAAAAATTAATGAAAAAAGGATTCACACCTGTAGAACCGCCAGAGATGATGAGAAGAAAACCATACGAAGGAGTGACAGACCTGGCAGACTTTGAAAACATGATATACAAATCAGAAGGAGAAGATCAATATTTCATAGCAACAAGCGAACATCCAATAGCTGCAATGCTAATGGATGAATCAATTTCAGAAGAAAAGTTGCCGCTAAAATTTGCAGGACTAAGCATAAACTTCAGAAAAGAAATAGGAAGCCATGGAGTAGATGAAAAAGGATTTTTCAGAATGCACCAATTCTGGAAAGTAGAACAACTAATATTCTGCAAACCAGAAGACAGCTGGAAGATACACGAAGAAATAATAAAAAATGCAGAAGAGATATACCAAGAACTAGACTTACCATATCACGTAGTAAATATATGCACAGGTGATTTAGGAATTGTGGCAGCAAAAAAATATGACCTAGAAGTATGGATGCCAAGAACCAAAGAATATAAAGAAGTAGTTTCCTGCAGCAACTGCACAGATTATCAGGCAAGAAGATTAAACATTAAGTGCAGGGATAAATACGGAAACAATAGAACTCTACACACACTAAATAGTACAGCAATAGCAACGTCAAGAACCTTGGTGGCAATACTGGAAAACTATCAAAACAAAGACGGAAGCATAACAATACCAACAGTACTGCAAAAATATATGAACGGGAAAAAGAAGATAACAACACAAAAAATTATTTAACACTGAAAGTTATCTGGAATCATAAGACCTTTATTTTTCTGCTTACCAATAACTAATATATTTGATATCTCATCCAAGTAAAAATCTCCAGACCAATTGTTGTCAGATTTTTTCTCATAACGAGTCAAACCAATACTTTCAAGTCTTTTAATCCTCTCATCATAACCTAAAGCATTATCAGGAGAAATATTCACATTTCGACCAACCTGAACATTCTTGTCAAGAATAACATATTTTAATTTAGAACCTTTACCAATAGTGGTGTTGAACTCCTCGTTGAGAAGAACATTGTTTCTGTCAGCACCAGTAAACACACAATGATTTACTGTACAGTTTTCTTCAACAATTATTTGATAACCAAAAACAGAATTAGTAATTGAACTTCCACTATAGATCTCATTGCCAGGACTAAGAATTGAAGAACCAACAGAACTATTACTGGCAACCCATGCACCGGGAAGCTGCCTTAGATGTGTGCGAACTCTCATCTTATTAAGATCTAAAGGCCTACCAACTGCAAATTCCATATTACAATCAAAATAATCATTGACTTTTCCAACATCTCGCCAATAACCCTCAAAAGCGAAAGCATAGATCTCATGATTATCTTTCATCATACTAGGAATAATATTCTTACCAAAGTCAGAACCTTCATACTCCAAGAAACGTTTTAAACGCTCATTGAAAAAAACATAATTGCCCATAGAAGCAAGGAACTGCTTGTTAGGATCAGTAATCCCAAGTTTAACCATAGCTCTTTCACTAAGTCTGAAATCCTCAATTAAATCCTTATCTTCAGGCTTCTCAGTGAAACCCATAACCTTACCTTGATTGTCAACCTTGATAATTCCAAAATCAGAAATCTTTGCTTCAGCTACAGGAGTAGTCATAATAGTTAAATCAGCATTTTTAGACTTATGATATTTGATGATGTTCTGATAATTAGCAGAATAAATATGGTCTCCGCCAAGAATCAAAGTTATTTTTGGATTATGATTCTCAATCCTGCTGTAATTCTTTCTTACAGAATCTGCAGTTCCTTCAAAATTAACCATTTCAGAATCCTGAAAAGGAGAAAGAATCTCTAAAATATTATCATCACTGAAACCAAGCTCTGCCTTGTTAGTCATATGAGTTGATAAAGAAATAGGCAAGAACTGAACACCAATAAGCATAATAGGAATATCAGAATTAACAACATTGCTCGTAACCAAGTCAACAATCCTGTAATGACCAAAAATATTGACAGCAGACTTAGACCTGTCTCTAGTTAAAACTTCCAGCCTAGAACCCTTGCCACCAGCCATGACAAAGCTAGCAACTAAATCATCCATAACCATGAAAGAAAAGGAAAAAGAACTTGTTTAAAAATGTATGGTGAAAAAATTATTTATCAGCCCAATCCCTGATAGCCTGATAACCCTTTACTCCTGCATAAGTCAAGGCAGCAGCTTTTAGCAAAGGAGCACCAACAATCATTGCAACGCCAAAACCGACAGCGCCGTACAATGCTTTATTCTTATTGGCTAATAAATTAATAGGATTAGGATTATAATCAAGAGTTTGAACCTTTAACTTGCTTATTAATTTATCAGTTATTAAACCTATATCCATAAAAATCACCTCTGGCTAGTTTCATATTGACGGTAAAGATTATCAAGATACTCAGTAAACATTAGGTTGATCTTGTTCTTTGTATCTGCACCCAGCATTTGCTCATACTTTCCAAAATTAAGATTAACACCCTTGCTAAATAAGTCATCATCAACCATTACAGTATCAACACCATTGCTCAAGTACAAGTTGTTCTTACCATTCTCATCCTGAGCAACCAATAATTGAATGTTCTGAACAGCTATAGAGTTATAATTCTCTCCATGCTTTGAGATTTGTGCTGATTTGAAAAGTTCAAAAGAACCATCAATAATACTATCTAAACTGTCATCATCAAATTTGTTTTGTTCGAATCTTTGCTTCAAACCATCAAGCATATTTTTAGTAGAGGGAAGCATATCATACAACACCTTAAGTTTCTTGCCAGTAGAGTTATTAACAAGATAAGTATCCATGGCGCCGCTATCATTCTCTTCCCAGTCAACCTCTAATATTGCAGGGCTTTTGAAACCATTCTCAGCAATAGGCACGTTCCTGTTAAACAAGTTATAATCAAGTTTCTTTATATCATTGTGATAGGCATAAGCAAGAAAGAAAACAGTCAGAGCGCCACCCTTAGCAAGAATTGCCCAACCCCACTTACCAAGTCTCTTGCCCATTATAAATCACCTATCCATTCATCAAATGTTTGTTTAGGAGTTGCTGATGTAGAATCGTAGACCACAACATCTTGGGGTTTAGAAATCGCTTTTTGCATAGAGGTGTATGACTCGTCAGGGCAATCACCTGTAACCAGGTAGATAACACTGTTCTTTAACCTGTTATAAACGCAGTCTATATTCTTGGCAACATCAAGCTTGTCACCTGTGTACATCAAAGCACTAACAAACATCAAACTTCCAATAGTAAAAGACTTCCACTTAGACTTCTTTTTAACATCAACAACTTTTTCATCAATTGAATCTTTATCCATCATAATCACCCGCTTATAGCTAAAGCTAATAAATATTGAATCAGCTTTTTTAACTAAAACTAAATAATAAGATAGAAAAATTGTTTAATAAAAGTGTGTAGTGGTTGAATGTACAACAAATAAAATTAGTTTTTTAAGAATGATTTATGCTTACAGTCTAAATCAGTATTTATTCAATTCCATCCAATAATATTCGATTGTATGTATATCCTTTAATTGTTGCATTATCAGCTTCATCCTGTCTTCCTAATGCCATAAGCACTCTGGCTTTTCCATCCCATGCCATCTGGTTTTCCTGGCTGAATTCTTCTGTCAACTCTGTGACTTTGTCGTAGCACGAAAGTGCCCTCTCTGGCTGTTTAAGATATGCATCATATATTAGTGCTTGAACAGCCCATGCTTCAACATTGTAAGAATCATTATCAGTTATTACCTGCCAATACTCTAAAGACTTATTGTATTGCATTTCATTGTATAGCTGCAATGCTTTATCTCTTAAGTTACTGATGTCTGCAGATATTTCTTCTGGATTTCTAACTCTGATAACTATTTCTTCCAATGCTTTGAATTCTTCTTCCGGATTGATTATTTCTTCAGACATTTTTTTCATACGTTACTCCTAGTACATTTATTGCCATTCCCTCTTGTAATTTATCTCTTAATAGCATTAGTTCATGAACGTTTGCCTTGAAGAAAATTGATGGATTGCTTACTTTGAAAGATGTTTTATTTAATTCTTCTTTTATGTAATTTGCTAATTCTATTTGTTCTATGCTTCTAAGTTGTTTTATCGCTTCATTGTATGAATGATTGCTTTGAATTATTGTTGTGTGAGTTACTTGCTGCTGATACAAGTCTTTCTTTAGCGTTTCTACACCGTATCTTTTGTTGTTCAATGCTTTTTCGCTTATCTCTTTCAGAGTTTCAAGTTGCTCTCTAATGTCTTTAAATGTTTCTTGACTATAGTTCCCATTGCATGAACCTATATTTTTTAGTCTTGTATCAATTCTTAGTTGTTGTTCTGCTTTGTATCTTCCGGATTTTTCTAGTTGTTTGTCATATGTTTGTATAAGAAATTCAAGTTTTTCCTCGTTGTCAGGTTCCTGACTTACAGCTTCCAAGATTATTGGATTAGCTATCTTGAAATATTCTTCTGCTCCTCTAATAAATGTTTTTATAATTAATTCTTTATGATTACAGGTTTCTTCACTATCATCTATTATTGCTAATTCTTCAGTTATTTTGTCTGATAAGTTTTTAACTGCCGGCATGAACTTGTTAATATATAAGTTTGTTTGTCTTGACTTGCTCATTTCAAAATCGTAATAGACTATTACTTCATCTATGCTTGAGTTGTTGCTTTGATTATTTATTCTAATAATTGTTTTCTTTAAAGCTTCAAATTCTTCTTCCGGGTTGATTATTTCTTGGATCATCTTACATATAGTTCATCATTATACTGCGTGATTTTTCTAATAATCTATTTCCTTTATTGTACAATTCAGTATATCTTTTGGTTGCTTGGACATTGATTGATCCTCCGAAAAATTTATCTAGCGAACTCGTAGGTTCTCTGCTAGTATCTATTTCGTTTGCTTCATCATAGAATTTCTGCGCTTGTTTTTTGTATTCATTAGCTATTTCTTCTGCGAACTTTCTGAATTGAGAACTTATCTTTCTTCCTTTCATCCGATTAATCTTTTCAAATATTTTCTCTTGTTCTCCGAATGAATTTATACTCATTCCCATTTTTGAAATCTTATCAACTAACTTGCTTTCAGCCCACTCATCTCTTTCATCATATGGTCTTGACTCGAATAAACTGATTAGTTTGTCAATTTTTTCTTTTGCGCTTCCGCATTTTGATTCAATTAGTTTTTCTGCTTTGTCAAAGTCATCATTCCGCACGTATAGTTTGGCTAGTTTTTCCTTTATCTCTGTTGCTCTGTAGCTGTCTACCTGTATTTCAAGGATTTCTTTGTACAACTTTATGGCTGTGTCCAATGTGTAACTCTTGCTTTCCGCTTCTCTAGCTTTGTTTATTAATAGTTCATAAAGCCTGTTTTTTGCTCCGGAATTATTAGAATCTAGGCATAGTATCTTGTAAAGCAGTTGTTTCTCTTTATCAACACTTTCTCCTCGATACACTTCTGCTAGTTTGAATAAGTAATTAGTGTTGTCAGGTTTGAGACTTACCAGTTCCTTCACTAAGAATTCTCGATTGGAGAAGCTATGACATACATAATTTGTTTTGTACACAAAGTTTTCAAGACCTGATGTTATTATTTTTCTTTGTGTTTCATTCAGTCCTTTACTCTTTGCTTTACTGATAGCAGTCCTAACCTTTTGTATGTTACTGGATTCAAACGCTTCTTTCAACAAGTCATCTACAGGTATGATTACCCTTATCTCTAGGTTTGCAAGTTTTTCAAACTCTCTTTCAATATCCTTAATGTCTTTGTCAAGAGTCATTCTATTGTTATGTTATCATAGTCTATTATTCTCATTAATGATTTTTTGAAATCTTGCTCGCGTGGATTTATCTCTATAGCTTTATTAATAGAATTAACTGCTTCTTGGTAATCTTTTAGTTCCCACAACGCATCAGATTTGTTAACCCAAAAAACGCTTTTTCTTGGATTAATTTCTATTGCTTTATCAAAGTCTTCAATTGCTTTTAGTAACAAGCTCTTTTTTTCTTGAACTCTTTTTGGGGTGTTTTGGTTTATAGGTATATTTTTTGCAATTTCTTTCAGTGTATATCCTTTATAGTTCCAAGTATATTCATAGTTAGGATTTTGAGCTATGGCATTTTCAAAATATTTGACTGCTTCTTTGTAATGTTTATCTTTCAGATTTGAGCATGCTTTTGAATACCATTGGTTGGTTTTGCTCTCAGATTTTGTTACTTCAAGCCCTTGTTTTTCTTGTTCTACTCTTAAAAGGATATTACTAACTATTTCCTCTTGTTGGTACTTTAATTGATCCACAAGGATGATAAAATTTCTGTAAATTTGGTTCACTTTACGGAGTTTCTCAACAAGGATTTCTTGATTAACATCATTTTTTTTTATAGTTTTGATTTTGATAACTACTCTTTCCAATGCTTCAAACTCTCTTTTAATATTTTTTATGTCTTGGTCAAGGGTCATTTTGTCCTGTAGATGTTGTTGTGAATAAAACTTTTTATTATTGTATCACTTTCTGTTCCGTGAGTGTTCTTTTTTATTTCATTCATAAACTCTAATTCATTTGTTTGTGCCTTGGAATATAATCCTCCACCTCTTATGTCTGCGTGATTGTTAGTTATTTTATTAAGTCTAAAATTGTTTGAAGATTTGTAGGCACATATACCTCCTCCATAACCATATGCTTTGTTGTTCACTATGATATTTTCTTTTATCAATGCATCAGAATTGAAGAGGAGTATTCCTCCTCCTGATCCTGCAATGTTGTTTTGTATCAAACATTCTTGTATGGTGCAGTTAGATTTTGTTATGAATATTCCTCCACCATATGTGTTTATTCCGCTAAATGTTGGAAAATCCCAAAACATCATTGTATCTGTGTAAAGATATTCTTTTTTCAGTAATGAATATAGGTGATATTGACCTAATCCCTTCTCGATTATACAGTTCTTCAGTATGCTGTCATTTGAGTTTTCTCCTGCTACAGTTATATTTCTCCAAGGACTAGAATGTGATGTGAATATTATTTTTTCTTTTTCTGTCCCTATAGCTTTAAGTGTTCCATAACAGATTATCCCTCCAGTACTATGGGCAAATAAAGGATTTAAGTCTAGTTCTGTTCCTGGCTCTATCTCAAGTGTTCCTCCAGAGTTTATTATTAAGGGAAAATCAATTTCATATTTTCCTTTTTTTAGTAATATATATTGATCTATTCCTCTTGCTAGTTTGAAGTATTTTGATATATTATCTATTGGTTTGCCAAACCTATCAACCACTTCAAACTTATTATTTATGACTTTGATTACAGAATTCTCGAGTTCTTCAAGTTCTTTTGATTTAAATGGCTTGTCACGTTTATCGACCACTCTAATCTCACTGTCTATAATTTTTATTACTACATTTTCCAACTCGTCGAATTCTCTTTCAATATTTTTGATTTCTTGGTCTAAGGTCATCTTGTTTTATTTAATAGTGTCTTTTGCGCTATCTTTTTATTTTGTTTATATATTTCATTTGAAGGGTTTATGTTTATTGCTTTATCATATGCTTTTATTGCTTCTTCATATTTCTTAATTCTTTCAAGTGCCACTCCTTTGTTGTTCCATGCTGTTGCGTATTTTGGTTTTATTGTTATCGCTTTGTCATAACATTCTATTGCTTCTTCTATTTGTCCTAGATTTTCTAGTATAAATCCTTTATTAATCCATGTTTCTGTGAGTTTTGGTTTTATTTCTATTGCTTTGTCATAACATTCTATTGCTTCTTCTAGTTGTCCTAATTCGGATAATATTACTCCTTTGTTGTTCCATGCTGTTGCAAATTTTGGTTTTATTTCTAGTGCTTTATCACATGCTTTTATTGCTTCCTCTAGTTTCCCTAAATCTTTTAGTGCCATTCCTTTGTTGTTCCATGCTGTTGCATATTTTGGTTTTATTCCTATTGCTCTATCATATGCTTTTATTGCTTCTTCTAATTTTCCTAGATTTGCTAGTTCTACTCCTTTGTTGTTCCAAGCAAGTCTATGATTTTGCTTTAGGCTTATTGCTTTGTTATATCTTTTAATTGCTTCTTCTAGTCGCCCTTCTTTTCCTAGTGCTTTTCCTTTGTTGTACCATTCATCTGCTATTATATGCCTTATGAGTGAGTGTTTTCCTTGAAATTTTAGATTGTCTATTGTTTCGTATGTTCCAAACACTGTCAGAAACATCACAGCCAAGAACCATTCAGGAATTTTTATAAGACGTTTTTTTCTCTTTATTTTTAATCTTCTTAACTCGTCAAATTCTCTTTCAATATCTTTTATTTCATCAAGGCGCATATTTTTTTTATTCCCCATTTTTTTGTTTAAAAACAATTAAAAAATTATTTTGGCAGTAGCTCTACCAATGTTTTGTATTTTTTCCAGGTGTTTTGATTGTTGCACACTGGATTTTTGTATCTTAAGAGGTTGCTTCTTTGTGTCTTGACTTGTTCTACTTCTTCTTTCTTGAATTCTGTACTGCTGATTGTTTCTTTTAAGTCTATGACTTCTCTTAATTTTCCTTGTGTAAATTCATAGTCTTTCTCCCATCTTTGACGTATGGTGTTGTCTAGTGGGTTTCCTTTCAGTAATGCTTGAACTTCGTCCTTACTAGTGTATTTGCCAATTTCGTTGTTCACTTCTTTGAGAAATTCTTCTCTTGCATTCGCTAATTTCACTATGTCTCCTGCTGACAATAATTCTTTGTTTGAGTTTGTCACTTGTTCTATTTGACTGAGGTATCTTCGTTCTATTGTTTGGTATAGTTCTGTTGGTTTTACTTCTGGTGTTGCAGTTGGTCCGCCGTGAAATTCTTCCAGAAACATGTCTATTGTTGAGTACCTGTAGTCTTTGATATTCTTGCCTGTTAGGTTGTCAGGAGTTTTTATCTCAAGCATTCTTCTTAGGAAGTATTTGGAGTCTTTTGTTATGTTTAGCTGTGCTATTTGTGCCATTACAAAATCATAAAATATTGAGTGTTCCTCTCCAGGCCACATATTTCTAAGTGTTTGATGCGTTCCTTCAATGTTGAATCCTTGGAATGCTTCAACTCCCAAACCAAATATGTCTGTACTTTGAGAGTACTGCATGGTTTTTTTGAAATATTGTTCTATTAATTCGTAGGAACTGTATTCTATCGCGCTTTGATGACTTCTTGTACTTCTTTTCTGTGATGCATATTCAAAGTCTGAAACAGTCCAGATTATCTTTCCTCCTTCTTTGTATCCGAGACAGTTTGTGTCTTTTGGGTCTCTGTAAATATATCCTGCCAGATGCAATTCTTTGTTTCCAAGTGCTAATTGTATTATTATATCCCACATTTCTTCTTCAAAGTTTTTATTCTGGTCTAAACTTGGAAAGAACTCTTTCAAATTCATATCTGCCCTTTCCATTAAAACTGCTTTATACCCTGCATATACTAGCGGCTTGGTTCCTATCAATCTCGCGAGGTGTGTTCTATCTTTTACATCTTGTATAATTTTATAAGTTCTTTCACTCTGTTCGCCTGTTGTGTCCCAGAGAGGAACTTTTAATGCACAGTTTAGGTTGTTCTCTTTCTGCTTCATAAAAATAATCAATGTATCATTTTTTATTCCTTCATCTTTTATATCTGTAAATCTTTTATCATCTTCTAAATCATCTAATATTAGTTCTTTTATTTCGCTGTCTGTCATCTTCATATCCTCCCATATATCATGAATGTTATGTTATCACCTAGCTTATTGGTGATGTCAAGATTAAACTCTTCTGTCAAGCTTAGCGAATCATATGCGTCTCTTATCATAATAGGATTCTCTGCTATCCATCTCAAATCTTCCTTGATTTGTTCTTCTTTAGTTCTTTTCTCACCCAAAAAGATTCTGCTTATAATATTTTGTTCTATCTGGCTGTCGTATAGTATTCCTAAAATCTCTTCTTCTGCAACCATACTTGTAAATCCATCAGTTCCCATTATTAGTATATCTCCATCTTTGAAAGGTTTTTCATATAGCTCAACATTTATGTTTGGTTCTTTTCCAATGTAGTTTGTCAAATCTGATTCTCCTTTCAACACTTGTTGTTCTGTCTCTAAGAGTTGTGAGATATCTTTTGGCAGGTATACTTCTTCTGTTGTTAGTTTTTCTATTGTGTCGTCTTGGATGTTTGCAATATATACTGCTCCATCTCCGACGTGTCCACCATATAGTTTGTTGTTATAAATCATGCAGGTATCAAGCGTCGTTCCACAATGTGATAATTATCCTACATTCTTTGCTATGCTAGTTATTACTTGGTTTGTTTCTCCTATTGCTCTGCTAATTCTTCTCAGTATTTTTTCTTCTTTCACAATACCTCTTTCTAATCCTGATTGCAACATCAACATTTTTTTCATCAGGTAGTAGGTTGTTAGATCACTTGCTTCTGCTCCTGCTGCGTGTTGTCTTCCACCCATACCATCTGCCATCAAGAATATTTTTTTCTCAAAGTCTGCTCTTAATGAGTCTTGATTTTCTTCTCTCGTACCTATTGTTGATTCCCATATACAGTTATTTTCAGTCATTTTTCTCCACCTGTGTTCTTGTTTTATCAAAATTATTTATGTCTAATGTTTCCATGCAATAATTGTTTCCTTCATGGTATATTGCGAGCATGTTTCCTGGTTTGTCTGAGAAAAAGAATAAGTTTTCATCTTGTGTCCATATGCTTGTTTTGTTTTCGAATAATTCATTTTGCAGTACATATATCTGGCTTGTTCCTTTGAACAAGTCTTGTTTTTTGTAGTAGTTATTGATTATAATTCCTTCTGGTTCTTGGGTTATAACCTGAATTCCTCCTTCATCTAAGTTTGTGACTGCAATTGTTTTGAACATAGTGGTTATTTCTCTTGCTTGATTATTTTCAAGGTCTTTTACAATCATGTTTCCTTGCAGTTCGTTGTAAAACATCAGGTTGTTTTGTTCGTTTAGGATTTTTATCCTGCCTATATCTGTTTGTGAAGTTATAATTGGTGTGGAGATTATTCTTTGTCCGTCAAATACATACATTTCTCTTGGTGTTGCTAAGATTAATCCTTTATGATATGGAATAATCCTTTGCACTTCTAGATTTGTGTTTGTTATTCTTATTAGTCCTTCTTCTGGTTGGTACACACATATACTCGTTCTGTTATTATCTGTTCTTAAGAAGTATAAGTTTTCATTGTAACTCATGTCTTGTATGAACGGTCCAGCCTCATTTCTTGTTATTGGTTCTGATATGTGTATTGGTTTATTGTTATGTTTTTCGAACACAAATAATTTGTATTCAAATGTTTTACCTCCATGATTTCTTTCACTTAGACCAAACACTTCATTATCTCCTATTGCAAATGCACCTAATCTGGTTCTTTTATGTTCATAAGCCATCTCACTCCAGTTTGTAGGTCTGGATTTCTCGATTGGAAGGTTAAGAATGTATGTTGTTATTATTGGTGTTTTTGACTTATTAAATGAGTATTCTACTATTGTTCTATCGCTTATTTTTGAATGAGTGTAAATCCTTGAGTTCAGTGAATTTGTCAATAATCTTTCTTTGTTTATTGGAGTTTCCTCTCTGTTTATAATAATTGCATTTGCATTTGATCGTGTAGTAATAACTCTTGTTGATGCTTTAAACATGTTCAGCATTAGCTCTGTGTCATCATTTGCAGTTAATTTGTGAAATTCTTTTGGAAGGTTTGTGTTTATAACTGCTTCTAAGGATTCTGTTGGTCCTACGATTCTATCTTGTATTTGTTGAAAGTCCTGATTTGAAAACAATTCTAGTTTGTCTTCGTTTAACTCTGGAAATCCTCTCTCAAAGGTTGTTGGCAGTTTGAAAAAATAATGATTATCACCTATTTTGTATGGAATCCCTATTGTTGTTGTGCCTCTGTTTATGACTGCTTTTGTTAGCTGCTGTATGGCTCTACCTGTTGGTATTGCTGTTGGTACTTCTCTTAGTAATTTTTCAATTGGTGTGTCAGAATATTTTCTTTGTAAGTAATCTATTTCCCATTCGATTTGTTTAACAGCCCATTTGTTGAGTTCTGAAACAATTTCTCCTTCATGTTCTCTTATTAAATCATATATTCCAAATGTTACATCCTCGTCCCAGACGGTTGTTCCTATTATTATTTCTGCACTCCTCAAAATTGGCCATGGCCTGTCATGATATCCGGATATTTCAATATTTATTCCTTCGTAAGCGTTGAATTTCTTGTTGATAAAAGTTTTCAGTATTTGTTTGCACCTTGCTTCTTCTATTGGTACGTGTGCTGTTATCTGTCTGATTGATGGGATGTTCCATCTTTGTGCTGCGTAGTGTGCGAGTGCTTCTGGCAGGTTTGATACTATGTTTATTATTCCTTTGAATTCCTGATTGAAATATTTTGCAAGTTCATCTATTAATGGCAGGTTGCTTTCAATCATGTTTGGTCTTTCTTTTTCTGTTGAAAGGTGTTTGCTTGCTGTGAAGAAGAAAAGACTTGTTTCTTTCAGAATTGTTTCTAAATCATCCTTGTTGCTGTTTATGATTTCTGTACAATACATAGCTCTGTTTTCAGATGTTATTTCCTGCGCTCTTTTTTTCATACCCTCTCTTTTATCATAACTGCCCTCGTTTCCAACAAGATATATTTTATTTATAGGTCTAAATATCTCATGTTCAGTTGTTGCGCATATCGCTGCTAATCCTTTCTCTGCAACTCCTCCACATCCATAGAATGTAATATTGAACTCTTCATTATTTGATTTCTGAGCTTTTTTCGTGTTCAAAATTATCTCCCCAAAACTTTTGAAAAACAAAATTTAAATTGATTACTACTCGACAGTCACAGAATAACGGCAACATTTAAATACTTAACTATGTTTCTCCACTAAAGATTCCTGATGAATGAAGACATACTTACAGATTTAGGATTAAGCACTAACGAAGCAAAGATATACACTTCTCTATTATCATTAGGTCTAACAACCATAACCTCTATCGCTCATGAGTCAAAGCTTCACAGATCAAACGTTTATGATTCTATAAAAAAACTTGTTGAAAAAGGACTAGTTGCATACATCATAAAAGATAATGTGACATACTATGAAGCTACAGACCCGCAAGCGCTTCTAAGGATATTAAAAGAAAAAGAAAACAGGTTGAAAGCTGTTTTGCCACAACTGATGCTGTCAAAGAAGCTTGCACAGTCAAAAGGCGAAGCGCACATCTACGAGGGAGTGCCTGCATTTACAAGATTGTTGTACGAGTTCTTACAATATAAAGATCCAATACTTGCATACGGAATTCCACCTATTGCTCCTGAACTTATGAAAACCAAGATAATGCATTTTCACAAGGAAAGAATGGCACTGAAAATACCAATGAAGCACATATATAACCACAATGCTCAGGAACGCATAGTATTTCTTAATAAGATGAAACTCACTTATGCAAGGTACCTTCCAGAATCATTCGATTCACAGGTATCAACAAACATTTGTGGAGAGGAAGTTTTATTGACTTTGTGGATAAAACCTGTTCTTACGATTCAAATAAAAAATAAGTTAGTCGCTGACTCCTACAAGAAATACTTTGACCTTCTATGGGCTGCTGCAAAAGCAGATTAGTTAATTTGTCATTATTTTGACATACAATTATATATTTATCCGTTAGTCTTTAACCAGAACCATAAAGAATAAATCACTAATCCTAAACCAACTAAACCCCAATGGTATGTGAGCTCAAGCCAACTCCCAACTATTAAAATAAGTCCTAAAATACAGATAACACTCGCAGTTGTCCTACGAGTCCAATTATCGCTCATAAATAGCTAAATATTAGTTGAAATATTTAAATTTTTATGAAAAAAAGCAAATAAACAAAAACCTTTACTAATCCCTAACTTAAAAGTTAGGATACTTAACGTGAGGTTTTTGGACTTGAAAATGGCATACTGAAATGAGAGGTATTAAAATGTACCATTTTCAAATAAGTATATAAAAAGACAGAGAATACTGTTAAAAAAATGAGCAGTAACACACAAACAGATATGTTAATGATAGAATTCCAACAAGGAAATGAGTTGGCAGGAATACAAATCTACGAGCAAACATGGAACTATGTGAATAACTATTTAAAAAACAGTATGCCAGAGTTATCAAACTATGGAATAGATTCACAAGATATCACCCAGCAAGCATTCACGAAGATGTTTCTTAGAAACCATCAATTCCAGTCAAGATCATCTGTGAAAACATGGCTGTGCAGCATTGCAAGAAACGAAGCAAAAATTGAACTTAAAAAAAAATCTAATAAAAACTCATCTCTGGACTTAATACTGGAAACAAATGGAGACTCTATAATGTATGAATTACAAGAAAATAACTATTATGATGATCAAGAAAATATGAATAGAGTTAGGTGTGCAGTTTCAGACTTAGGCAAAAAAAATCTTAATCAAGCAACAACGTTCATTCTAAGATATATGCAGGGATTAACAATAAAAGTTGTTGCATTAATGACTGATTCAAACATATCAACTGTCAAAACCAGAAGTCACAGGGCAATGAACTATGTCCGAAGAATAATAGGACAATACTAATTATTTTTTTGTCTCTAATTCTTTCTTCTTCTTTTCAAGATCTTCAAGCTTCTTGCCATTAAGCTTTTTTGCAAAGAAAGGTAAAAATATGTTTGCATTAGCAAGCCATAACAACAAACCGACAACAATAGCAATTATTGCATATAGCAAGTATTGACTGTAAAAACTTGCAAGTTGATCTGAAAGAACACTTACGATTTTTGTAATCATTTTTTGAGGATCTATAGGAATATCCCCTCCAACAATCTTTGAAAGGTCTAACTTTCCAAAAACCCATCCAAGAGCATTTGTCTTGGCAAGAATATATGGAAATATGAATATTGCAGAGACAAAGAAAACCAGTTTTCTGGCAATGTAATCTGATAGTATCAACAAGTCATTATTAATCAAGTACAATATTAATAACAAAACAAAAATGCCTATTAGTAGGTATAAGTTTAAAAAAATACTTTTCTCCTTTAATTCATCAATAGAATTACCAGCATCAGTGATTGTTTCACCAAGGCTTTCAGCAATTTGAACAGCGGCATCTTCTTCAAAAGAATCCATTTTAACATCCAGAACTGCATCAATCATTGTTTCACGGTCAAGACTTCCATTAGCACATTCTCTTTCAAAAACAAACAGTACATCTTCATCATCAGTTTCTATTTGGTCTGAATATTCGCAAAGGTCTCCTTCAGGCAACTCATCAAGATTGTGTTCAACCATAACATCCTGAATATCATCATCCGAGAGCATATCATCAACGTTTTCAATCACAACAGATGCCAATTCAGAAGATAAGTTTTCAGCGTTATCCTCAAAATGCTTTATCGTGCTTTCAGAAACAGTTAAGGTTAACAATAAAATAAGAACTAAACTTAGACCAAGAATTAAAAATGCGTTTATCAAGCGATTATACCACTGAAGCTTTCGTTTTTTATAGTCACTAATTTTCATCTAGAATTTTTTGTAAGTAATCATTTAAAAAGTTTTTCAAAAAGCTTGTAAAGAAAGTTTATTTTGTTATTCTTAATTAGAATAGGCTGTGTGAAAAGATTTTTCTTTTGCATCCATTTTTATTCTCCAAACCTTACACTCTAACTTATATGCTTCTGTGAAGATTGGTTCATAGTTGGAATTAATGATTCTCTTTAGAAATCTACTTCTATATTTAGAATCTATATTATTAACCAGACGCTTTAGCTCATGTTCTACATTTTTAGCATCATCCCTTACCAATTCATAGTCCACTGCAGTAACTGACTCACTCAGCCTAGATATTAAGTTAGAAACTTTATCTTTGTATATTTTAATAGTAGATTTATAATTTGCTATGTCGCCAGAAACAGGTTTGGAACCATTTGATTCTGAATTTTTAACTTTTATTTTTACATTTTTAAGCGCATTAAATTCCAGTGCTATTCGTAAAACTTCCTTGTCCAAAGTCACATCATTGGTAATGCTTGCAGGTTTTTAAAGGTTATAGAATCAATAATACTTTTTATTGGATTTTCTGGCAATGTAGATACCTGTTGCTAATCCAATCACAGCACCTGATATCATGCCATGAATTGTTAAATCAGAACCTGATGAGTTCATAGCCATTTCGTGACAGACACTTCCTAAGCCTACAGCTCCAATAAAAGTACCTAATCCTCCATATAAAACATATTTTCCGGCTTTTACAAGACATCTAAAAACAGGTTTAAAGTCAACATCTTCAATCAGGTAAGGAAACATTGCACCTATAATACCTGAAAAACCAGTCATTATAGCTATTATTGCTCCTTGATCTTTATCTCCGTTAATTGTAACTTTACTTAAATAATAAGTACCTATACCTCCTCCTGTTGCAAATAAAAGAGTTCTTGCAATACCCCATTTTAATCTGGAGCTTATATTTAATCCAGGTTCATAATAATTTTTTTCTGGCTCATCATTAATTAATGAATTTAAAGAATTAGTAACAGAAGGTTTATATTTGCGCTCATATTTATAAGCTCGAGCTGCAGAATTAGATTTCTCTTCTGCATCAAGTTTTATTATCCAAGCCTTACCTTCTAAAGAATCAGCTCTTTTAAAAATAGACTCGTATGCAGGATTAATCACTCTTTTTAGAACTTTAGTTCTGTACTTTGAACCTATTTCATCGACCAAATGCATTAATTTAGTTCCTATCTTATCAGAATCTGACTTTAGCGTTAAAAAATCTTCTGCATAGATGGCTTCTCTCATTTCAGATGTTAAACTTGAAATTTTTTTTTTATATCCTTTAAGTATTGATTCATAGCTCGTAATATCATCAAGAATAACTTGTGAAACCTCAGGCGCAGGTTCTTCAACTCTTATCTTTGCATTTTCAAGTGCTTTAAACTCTAATTCTATTTTTAGAATCTCTTTGTCTAATGGCACAATAAAAGTAATGCTTACAAGTTTTTAAAGGTTATAGAAATATTATAGTATTAGTGTTTTCTTAACTATGTCTCTGTCTGGTTTTGGAGCTAGTTCTTTATAGTTGTCTATTGGAATCCATTTCAGCTCTGCAGCTTCTAACTTCTTAATAGTTCCTTTCCACTCTTCAACTTTGAAGTAATGTATTTCAAAAATTGAGTCCGGCAGGTATGCGTGTTTGTCAGTTTCAATCCCTAAGAATGTCATGCTTATAGGTTCTACATCAAGTTCTTCTCTTATCTCTCTCATGGCTGCTTGCTCCGCAGTCTCTCCTTCTTCAAAAGTTCCTCCTGGTATCGCTATAACTCCAGAATACACTTTTTTCGTGTCTGCACGTTTCTCAACAAGCATCAGTCCATTTTTTAACAGCAGGAATGCAGCACACTTAATTATTTTAACCATGACTGTAGCGGTTTAAAATTGTTTTAAAAAGGTTTCGAAAAGATAGGTTTCGCTTATAGCAACAAAATACTGTAATCACTTAAAAGTGATAAAAATAGAAAAATTTATAAAGGTAAACTTATTCATAAACTAAAAATTGGTGATATCTATGGATAATGATAAAACAACAAGCAAAAAAATTAAAGTGCCTGAAGTATTTAAGGTAGCAGAAAGAAAAGGATTATTGCACGAAGAACCGGGTGACGATATTTTCGGCGCACCATTCAAAAGCTATGTTTCTCATTCTAACAACGGCGGATTCTATCAAGTCGGACACACCGAAGATATGAACGGACCTGAGGCAGGACCAGGAACCTACTGGGAAAGAGTAATCTTTAGCAATATTGACAAATACATCCAAGTTAGTATAGATCCAAATAAAAGAATTGTAACAAACATCTCAGTTCAGGACACATCTATAAATAGCTTTAACATAGACAAAAGAGTTATACTAGAAAATGACAGAGTTAAAGGAACTATAAGCATACAATCAGGAGCATTTAAGTTACCTGAAGAATTAACTGATAAAATTGAAATGTATGAACATAACGCAATTGAATTATACAACAAAGGCGTAGAAATATTCAATAACGCAGTTACACAATCAGAAGCACCCATAACATTAGGACTTGATTTGAAAGTTCAAGTAAACTTATATGATGAGAAATAATTATAAATTTAAATGATTTTTGAAGAAGAAAAATAAAATGAGTATAAAGAAATCTTGAGATTTCTGATTCCAAGAATTCTATGTTGTATAATAGTTAACTATCTTCGAATTCTTGTTATCTAAAAAGACACACAGTGTGTTATGCGGCGGCTGAGATTTGTATAAGATAATGTTCTCGTCAATAAATCTTTAATAAGTCACAAAAAGGTATAATGCCCCGAGCGTAAAAGCAGACAAAAATTAACTCTTTTTATGTTTTTTTTGCAAAAATAGTTAATTATATACTTAATTCCCACTACAATAGAAAAAATAAATGTAGAGGGAAAACTTTATAAACAAGTAAGTTTTACAAAAACAAATGGCCTATATTCATAAAAAGAAAATTGGAGAAAAAACATACTACACATTAAGAATTTCTGTTAGAATAGGAGAAAAGGTTATAGCAAAAGATATTGAAGTATTAGGAACAGATATATCAAACATAAAAATCGATGACTTAGAAAAGAAACATAGCAAAGAAATAAGAAAATCTTACTATACAATCAAAAAATTCTTAGAAAAAAACAGGTATGAAGAAGAATTAAAGAATCAAAAATTGAAAAAACAAGAATTACTAACAACAAATCAATTAATAAAAATAGAATCAACAAAGAAGCATTACCAAAATAAATTCTTAAAACTACACGAACTAACGCAAAAAGACATCCTAGAAATATTCCTAATAAGATTTGCAGTTAATACAACTGCAATAGAAGGAAACACAATAACATTAAAAGAAGCAATAAAACTATTCAAAGAAGATCAAATACCAAAAAATCATACCACAAGAGAAGTGTATGACTTGACAAATACAAAGAAAGTCTTTTATGAACTATTGGAAACTAAACAAGAAATAAACAAACAACTAATGATAAACATTCACGACAAACTATTAGACAATATCGACGAAAGAAAAGGATTTAGAAATCACGATATCCACATATTTGGGCAACCATTCAAACCAACACCAACACAATTTGTTAGAAGGGATTTAGATTTACTGTTAGAATGGTATAAAAAAAACAAAAAGCAATTACATCCATTAGTATTAGCGACACTATTTCATCACAAATTTGAGAGCATACACCCATTTAGCGATGGAAACGGACGAACAGGAAGAATGATGATGAATTTAATAATGATGCAAAACGATTATCCACCAATAGTTATTGAAAGAAGAAATAGAAAAGAATATTTAGATGCAATGAGCGAAGCAGATAAAGCAACAAAAAAAGATTTGAAATCAAACAAACAAGAATATTTGAAGTTAATAGAATTTACAACAGAACAATTAGTAAAATCTTATTGGGACATATTTTTATTCTAAATAAAAGTGCCCCAAGCATAATCAACATATTTTCTTAAGAGAATAATTAAAACCTATGTGTTATAAAGCCATTCTACATCTGCATTCTATGGAAAAAGTGTGTGTTGGTATAAAAAAAGAAACAGGTCATGTTGATGAGCGACGAGTAGTATTAACACCAGACCATGTTAAAAAGCTCATTAAAGAGCATGATATTGCTGTTATTGTTCAACCTTCAAAGTTGCGTATTTTTAAGGATGCAGAATATAGAGCTGCAGGTGCAACTATATCTAGTAATCTGGAATCTTGTAAGGTTATTTTAGGTGTAAAAGAAGTTCCAGCTAAAGAATTAATGGCAGATAAAACATATCTGTTTTTTTCCCACACAATCAAAGGCCAAAAATATAATATGGGCATGCTCAAACAAATTCTAAAGAAAAAAATTACTTTAATTGATTATGAATTAGTAAAGCGAGATAATGGAAGAAGAGTAGTTTTCTTTGGTGATTATGCAGGTTATGTTGGAATGATTAATGCCTTATGGACATTTGGTAAAAGATTAAAATGGGAAGGGGTTGAAAATCCTTTTGAAGAATTACAACAAACATGTACATATGATAGTTTAGCTGAAATAAAAAAAGTTATTAAAAACATAGGTAAAAAAATCAAAAAAGAAGGACTACCAAATCAATTAGCACCACTCGTTGTTGGATTCACAGGATTTGGAAGAGTTTCAAAAGCATCACAAGAAATCATAAGATTACTGCCATCCATAAACATACCTGCTGATGAACTAGGGGAATTTTATAGAAAAGGAAAATTTTCAAACGGAGTAATATACATTGTTGAATTTAAAAAATCAGATATGCTTATGAAAAAAGAAGGAGGTAATTTTGACAGCTACTTATACCGAAAATACCCTGATCAATTTACAAGTAAATTTGAAAAGTTTATACCCTACCTAAGCATAATAGTTAATGGGATATATTGGGAACCACAATTTCCAAGACTAGTAACATTAAGTTATATGAAACAATTCTACGAATTCAATCCAAATCCAAAACTAAGAGTGATAGCTGATATAAGTTGTGATATAAGTGGATCAATAGAACTAACAACAAAATCAACGACAAGTGAAAACCCCGTATATGTATATGAACCATTAACAGATAAAGTAACAGATGGAGTAGAAGGCTTTGGACCAGTAATACTAGCACAAGATAAACTACCTATAGAACTGCCCAAAGAATCATCCCAATCATTTGGAAATGCATTATTACAATACATACCTCAACTAGCTAGAGCAGATTATAGCAAAGAAAGACTAGAATTGAATATACCAAAAGTATTCAAGAAAGCAGTAATCGCACATCAAGGAGAACTAGCTAAAAGATATCATCACCTGCATGCATATATAGATAAAAAAGAAAGGAAGAAATAGGTTATAGTCAAATAGTTCAAAGTAATGGTTGTTTCTAAAAATGTCCTACTTAGTAACCAAAATAAGAATATGCCCCGAGCGATATTAAAGTACGTTTTCGTTCCCTTCGCCTACTTCTTAAAAAAATATATTTTATACGTAGAATGATACGATGTTCTCGAATCGTTCTAAGTAAGTCGTTGTTGCTCTTTCGAGTTTTTTAGACTCTAAGTAAGCTCTTGTAATTGCTAGGAATAAGAATCCCATATTATTAAAGTTGCTTATTTCTATCCAGAGTTCTTTTTCGTCTTTGACATAGAACTCTTCGTTTTCATCTTCGGTTTCGTAAGGAATATCCTCTGCAGCAAAAACCCCTCTATGACTATCATGGATAAGTCTCACTTCAAGTTTCACAATTCTGGTTTTATCCATAAAGTTCACATCCAATAGTTCTGGGCGAATATTTAAAGTTGGTTATATAAATCTTGTGGAAGAATGAAGAGTGATGATTAGCTTCTTTGGTTAATCTGGAACTTGTTCAAAACAATAGATTTAAAAGTATGTATGATAGGTTCATTCTTTAGACATAAACGCTTTTAAAAAAACAGAGATGCAACTATGAACCAAACTCAATCTTCTAGAACGGAATTAGACTATATATACTTAACGCTAAAAAACTTAACAATTCTGACTAACATTTCAGCTCTGCTGAACTGGAATCAAAGCACATATATGCCTTTAGCAGCAGCAAGTGGTAGAGGGGAACAGATAAAACTTATAGAATCAATAATACACAAGAAATGGAAGAGTAAGAGAGTTATTGAGGCATATGAGAAAGCAAATAAAGAAAGTATGACACAAAAAGACTGCCTTGTACTGAAAATGTTTGGTAAAGAATTAACAAAAAGGAACAAAGTGCCTGTAACATTCACTGAAAGATTAGGAATGGCAAGGGCTCTATCCGAATCCGCATGGCAGAATGCAAAGAAAAATAATAATTTTGAATTATTCCAAGACCATCTCAAAAAACTCGTGAGTTTGAAACAGGAATACGCCAAATACATAAACAAGGAAAAATTACCTTATGATGCACTCCTTAATGAGTATGAGGAGGGTATGACTTCAGAAAGGCTTAATGTGATGTTTGCATACCTCAAGTCTGAGTTGGTAACATTAAGAAAAAAAGTCATACAATTCCAGACTTCAATAAAAAAACCCTTAATTAAACGTACAGAACACCGAAAACTAATTGAAGAGTTTATACAAACAAAATTGTTGATTGATAAGAATTCGCTGGCAATAAATGTGTCAATGCATCCATTTACCATTAGAGTTTCCAAAAATGATGTCAGGATAACCTCCCGGTTCAGAAGCATAGATTCTTTCTTTTCAGCGATACATGAAGCCGGACATGCACTGTATGAGTTGGGCCTGCCTAAAGACTACTATTACACTCAAGTCTATTCTGCTCCAAGTACAGGACTTGATGAATCACAAGCAATGTTATGGGAGAATAATATATGCAAAAACATTCATTTCTGGCATCATTTCTATAAAGAATATAAAGAGAGAACAGAGATAACCGGAAACTTAGAAGAATTTTACAAGTACATAAATCTGGTGAAGAATGATCAGTTAAGAGTGGATGCCGACGAGATAAGCTTTATATTGCATATTATTATAAGGTATGAAATAGAAAGAGATATGATTAATGGTGTTCTGAAACCTGTTGATGCTAAAAAAGAATGGAACAACAAATGCAGGGAACTGTTAGGTAAAGAACCAGTAAATGACTTTGAAGGCATATTACAGGATATACACTGGGCAGGAGGAGACTTCGGATATTTTCCTTCATATGCTATAGGAATGATATATGCTTCACAAATCTATAGAAAAATGAATGAAGAAATAAACGCTGATAAATTACTGGAAGAAGAAAATTATGAACTCATACTTAACTGGCTAAAAGAACATATTTACTCCAAAGGACTAGTTAAGTCTGCTGATGACACGGTAAAAGAAGTGTGTGGTCAGGGACTAAACCCAAAAATATTCATAGAATACCTAAAAGGAAAATACTCGAAAATAATAATGCTCTTCTAAACACCTATATGAAAAAATAATGCCCCGAGCGAACTAATCATAAAAAAATATATTCGAAAATAAATTTCTAAACTTATTTCAAAAAAATCAGCACCCTACTTCAGAGATATATATGACCATGCAGTGAGAGTTTCTGATTCTATAGACAACTATCGAGAAGCAATAGGAGGAACATTTGATGCTTATATGTCTGCAATCTCAAACAATATGAACGAAGTGATGAAAACCCTCAGCATAATAGCCACTATTGCGCTACCACTAGGAATAATATCAGGGATATTTGGAACCAATTTTGACCTATTACCAGGACAACACATACATTATGGATTTTGGCTGATGATACTTCTAATGATGACCTTTATGGGAGTAATGCTGTACTATTTCAAACGAAGAGGATGGTTTTAATTAAACAGCAAAAATTAACTATCTTTTTATAATAGCAATATTTCTATGTGTGAATGGCAAACTTTTGGTCTATTGTTAACAATGTGATTAGAGAAGCTGATGTTCTTCTATTACTGCTAGATGCAAGACTGGTTAATGAAACAAGGAATCCTGAGATTGAAAAAAAAGTTAAAGCTATAGGCAAACCATTGATTTATGTGATTACAAAATCAGACTTGGTTGAAAACAAAGAATTTGTCGAGGCACATAAAAAAGAGCTGAAACCTTGTGTTTTTGTTTCTGCAAATAAGTATTATGGAACAACAATTCTTAGGGAAAGAATATTGATTGAAGCTAAAAAGCATAAGGTAAAATATTTACCTGTTAAAGTAGGAGTTCTTGGTTATCCTAACGTTGGAAAATCTTCTTTGATAAATGCAATGAGCGGTCGCAGTGGCGCTCCAACAAGTATGATGAGCGGCTACACTAAATCATTGCAGAAAATCAGAGGTGATAATAGCATTCTATTCTTGGACACCCCAGGAGTTATTCCTTTTATGGAAAAAGAAAGCGAGAAACACTCCATGATTGGCTCTGTTGACTTTACAAAAGTAAAAGAGCCTGATTTGGCAGTGATGAACATTATGAAACAATTCCCAGGCAAAGTAGAAGCCTATTATGGTGTTGAAGTGCTTGATGATTTTGAAGCATCTATTGAAAACATAACAATTTCTAGGAATATTGTTAAAAGCGGCAACCAGCCTAACATTGATAAAATGGCTCGAACAATTTTGAAAGAATGGCAGAAAGGAAATATAAAGTGAGCATGAATTCTCATAAAGCATTAAGATAAGAAATTATTTAAAGAGGTTAAAAAGAAAATAACTATGATGAACTTTAAAACATTTGTTCTGGATAAATTTCAAGAAGACTCAATTATTGCAATTGAAAAAGGCAAGTCAGTTTTAGTTTCAGCTCCAACAGGTTCAGGAAAAACCTTGATTGCAGACTACATCATTGACAAATTTTTAAAAGAAAACTCTAGAATTATCTATACTGCACCAATAAAAGCATTATCAAACCAGAAATACAAGGAATTCACAGAATCCTATGGTAAAGATAAGATTGGACTGATTACAGGAGATTTAGTTATTAATCCAGAAGCCCAAGTCTTGATAATGACTGCAGAAGTATACAGAAACATGGCTATAATCAACGACCACGCATTAGATTCAGTCGCTTATTGCATCATGGATGAAATTCACTATATAAGTGATCAAGAAAGAGGTCATGTTTGGGAGGAATCAATAATTTTCAGTCCAGAACATATAAAATTCTTATTTCTTTCAGCGACAATTCCTAATTCAGAAGAATTTGCTTCATGGGTTGAAAGTATAAAGAAAACCCCTGTAGAAGTTATAAAGTCTGATGTTAGACCTGTTCCTTTAGAAAGAAAATTCTACGACTCAGGATTGGGAATAACAACTCTTGATGAAATAAAAGAAAAGAAAAAACTGGATAACTATCCTGATTATCATCAGT